>NZ_CP129019.1:3900000-4200000 GCF_020524355.2 Mesobacillus subterraneus | reverse complement strand
CCCCAATGCGGATCCAAGAACGGTGACGGTCATTGCGGATCCTTTGATGCTTCCAAGCGATTTTCGTCCGAAAAAGCTCGGCCAGACGTAGTTCAAGGTAATCCTTTCAAATCCTCCGCTAATTCCCCATAATACGCCGAAGGCAATCGCGATTGATGTTTGATCAGCTGCCAGCAGCACGAGTATGAAAATGATCTCACCTGCAAAAATTCCTGCGAGCACGTATTGCACTTTTACACGATCAAGTAATGGTCCAGCAATCAGAGTGACCGGAAAACCGATTAAAGCCATCAAACTTAACACAAGTGCGGCAATTGCAGGAGAAATCCCATTTGTTTTAAAAATAGAGATTAAGTGGAAAGTCAACCCCGTGTTGACGAGGGAAGGAATTCCCACACAAAACAGCAAAAGCCAGTATGCACGTGTTTTGACTGCTTCCTGGACCGTCCAGTTCACCTCTTCAAAAGGTTGGAGGGGTCTGTTTGGGTCAGCGGGATCGTTTGTCCAATCAGGCTTAACGCCATCTGGATATTCGCCGATATCCTCGGGTTTGTTCCTAATTAAAAAATAGACCAGCGGAACATAAATGACGAGAAGCAGAACTCCCCAAACCTTCCAAGAAAAACTCCAGCCCCAGGTAGCGACTAACCATGCATTCAAAGGCGGCAGTGCCGCTGAGCTGGCAAATCCTCCAATGGCCATCAGGCTCATTGCCTTTCCGCGCTTCATTATGAACCACTGTGGAACTAATGTGTTTGGAATCAGGCTCATCGAACCCTGACCGAGTACCCTGATCAGGAAAAAGCCGATGAACAGCATCGCGGTATTAACGACCATACTGTTCCAGAAGCTTGCTAGTGCCAGCCCGATTCCAACGATAACAGACATTTTTCTTTGTCCCCACTTATCTACGAAGCGGCCGACAAAGAACATGCAAACCGCAGCGGCAAGGGTCGCAAGTGAATAAACGGCGGATACATGCGAGCGGCTCCAGCCGAAATCTTTTATGTAAGAATCGATAAATACCGACACCGAGTATGTTTGTCCTGGACCTGAAAAGAACACTCCCAGGCCAGCGATGAAAACGATGACCCAGCCGTAATAATAATTTGTCTTGAATGGTGCGGATGAACCTGATGTCTTCATGTCAAAACCCCCCCAAACCATCATAACAAAATTGTCCTTTCTATAGCTTGCAAGAAGCAGAGTCAGCATGGAGATTTTACATTTAAAGGTTTTTATTGTACACATACGAAAAATGGAGATATAAGTCGATATTTAAAGAAAATCGTAAAATATAGCGCTTACAATAATGGTTGCTAGTTTTTATAAATATGTTATGATAAATCCTGTTTTTATCGGACCCGGCTTGCTTGAGAGTAGGAAGCCACAAAAACTATTAAGGGGTGTTTACTTGAATACTACTACAATTAAAGAACAATGGTTTGGCAACGTTAAAGGAGATATCCTTGCTGGAATCGTCGTAGCGCTTGCTTTGATTCCTGAAGCGATCGCCTTTTCGATTATTGCTGGCGTTGACCCGATGGTAGGACTTTACGCCTCATTCGCTATTGCTGTGACAATCGCGATTGTCGGCAGCCGTCCTGGCATGATTTCAGCAGCGACCGGTGCGATGGCGCTGTTGATGGTGACGCTTGTTGCTGACCATGGTTTGCAATATTTAATGGCAGCTACGATTTTGACAGGTCTCCTGCAGATTCTGTTTGGTGTGTTTAAATTAGCGAGGTTCATGAAGTTCATTCCGCGTTCCGTTATGATTGGCTTCGTTAACGCACTTGCAATTTTGATTTTCATGGCGCAGCTAGAGCAGTTTGTAGACGCAACATGGGTGATGTATGCAATGGTAGCAGGTGCTCTTGCGATCATTTATCTCTTCCCGCGTATTACTAAGGCTGTTCCGTCCCCGCTTGTGGCGATTATCGTCATTACGGTGTTAGCTCTTATGACAAAGAGTGATGTAAGAACAGTTGGCGATATGGGGAATCTGACTTCAGCATTGCCGACATTCTTGATTCCTAATGTACCTTTTACCCTTGAAACGCTAAAAATTATTTTCCCTTACTCATTGGCTTTGGCGATTGTCGGCTTGCTTGAATCATTGCTGACCGCTTCTATCGTCGATGATATGACAGATACTTCTAGTGATAAAAATAGAGAAAGCCGCGGTCAGGGAATTGCGAATATCGTTGCAGGATTATTTGGCGGTATGGCAGGCTGTGCAATGATTGGCCAGTCCGTCATTAACGTTAAATCTGGCGGCCGAGGCAGATTGTCTGCTCTTGTCGCAGGTACTTTCTTGATGTTCCTGATTATTGTATTAGGTAATATTGTTGTCCAAATACCAATGGCTGCCCTGGTAGGTGTCATGATCATGGTATCGATTGGAACATTTGATTGGTCATCAATCAAAGGCATGGCAAAGGCTCCTCTTACAGATTCAATTGTCATGGTTGTCACAACGGTAACAACAGTTTTCACACATGACCTATCAAAAGGTGTATTTGCCGGAATCATCTTGAGCGCGATATTCTTCGTAGCGAAAATCTCAAAGGTGAAAGTCACATCAACATTGGATGTAGCAATGAGTCGCCGTACGTATTTCGTTACTGGACAAGTATTCTTCGCTTCAGTAACGGACTTGGTTGAATCCTTCGACTTGAAAGAATCGGCCAAAGAAGTCGTGATTGACCTGACACATGCCCATGTTTGGGATGACTCAGCCGTTGCTGCAATCGATAAAATCGTCATTAAATTAAGAGAGAATGGAACATTGGTCCGCTTGCACGGTCTAAATGAACCAAGCTCCCACTTAATTGACAAGCTAGCCGTTCACAAACAGGAAGGTGCCAAGCTGTCCGGACATTAAAACGTAAAATATATCCTTGGAAAGCACGTTGACGAATCAGCGTGCTTTCTTTATATATAAGATAATGAAATAAATTCGGGAGGAATGGCATGTTTAAAAGTATCTTGTTAGCCTCTGATGGTTCAGACCATTCAGTGCGCGCGGCGAAAAAAGCGGTAGAATTGGCAAAGCTCAGCAGTGATAGTGAAATAACAGTTGTTTATGTTGTCGATGGTCAAACTTCCAAGGAAGATGTCCTTCACAATGCAGACCGGACAGTAGTCGAGGAAAAAAGAAAAATCAGGCTCCAGCCGGTAACAAACATGCTTGAAGAAGAGAACTTGAACTTCAGGTTTGAAAAATTATTAGGTGAACCAGGACCGGCAATTGTCGACTATGCCAACAAAAATCAATTTGATGTCGTCATCGTTGGAAGCCGGGGTTTGAACGGCCTCCAGGAAATGGTACTTGGCAGCGTCAGTCACAAAGTGGCAAAACGGGTAAAAGTACCGGTTTTAATCGTTAAATAAGCTGCGCTCAGGGAATCCTGAGCGTTTTTCTTATTTTGCAAAGTTTTTTTCTCCGCAACTGGATGCCAAACGTCTAGTCATGACTGCCGAATTATGGTTTTATAGCGAAAAATACATTTTAATAGCGAAAAATACATTTTAATAGCGAAAAAATCGATTTTATAGCGAAAATCTAATTATTATAGCGAAAACGAGAGTTTTATAGCGAAATGGAAAAAAAGATTTTTTCCAATTGAAAATCAGCAAATCCCGGTTTCCATCTTTAGGTCACCCTGGCCATTCACAGAATGATCAATCAACTCATATGGTAATTTAGGCGGTAAAATTGGGTTTTTACCCGATTATGGTCTCTGGAAACATACATCTACCTCATCTTTTAACTGCTGTATAGGTTTCATGCTGGTGAAACAGGAAATAGTATAGCTGGAGAGCAAATATTAAATATTGATAACAATTCCTTAATTAAAAAATAAAGTGGTAAAATAATAAACGGATTGAATTTTATTGGAGGTCTATTTTTATGAAGACAAGAATCGGGCTGCTGTACGGCGGCAAATCGGCTGAACATAAAGTATCGATGCAGACAGCATTAGCTGTGACAAAAGCATTGGATTTTGAAAAATTCGAGATTTATCCTATATACATAACGGAGGAAGGAGAGTGGGTCAAGGGTCCTCAATTGGATGCACCTGCAGAGAATGTTAAGGCGCTTGAGTTCTCCAATCATTCGAACCTGCCGACTCCTTCATTTACACCGGCATTATTCCAGGCGGGCGGTGCAGAATCCAGCCAGACTCTTGATGTCATCTTCCCATTACTTCACGGACCGAACGGTGAGGATGGAACGGTACAAGGCTTGCTTGAATTATTGAACCTTCCTTACGTTGGCAATGGTGTCCTTGCTTCAGCTGCAGGCATGGATAAGATCGTCATGAAAAATGTTTTTGCACAGGCGGGACTGCCTCAAGTGGACTATGTGTCCGCTTTAAGAAGCGAATGGGAAAAGGGCAGTGAAAAAGTATACGGTCAAGTTGAAGAAAGATTGGGCTATCCATGCTTCGTAAAGCCTGCAAACCTTGGATCCAGCGTAGGGATCAGCAAGGCTTCCAACAAGAAGGAGCTTGAAGAAGCGTTCCAAGAGGCCTTCCAGTTCGACCGGAAAATTATCATCGAACAGGGTGTCATCGCCCGTGAAATCGAAATCGGCGTACTGGGTAACGATGAACCTGAATGCTCCGTAGTTGGGGAAATTGTCCCTAAGAAGGATTTTTATGATTACAAAGCGAAGTATGAAGATGGCGATACAGCGATGATCATTCCTGCTGAAATCACTGATCAGCAATATGCTGATTTAAAAGAAATGGCAATCACTGCTTTCAAGGCGCTGGATTGCTCAGGCCTTGTTCGCGCCGACTTTTTCCTCACGAAGGATGGCCAGCTTTTGATCAATGAAGTCAACACAATGCCAGGTTTCACGCCATTCAGCATGTTCCCGCTATTGTGGAAGCATACCGGCGTTGAATATCCGCAGTTAATTGAAAAGCTGGTGAACCTAGGAATAGAGCGCCACGCTGAAAAGCAGAAGATTAAATATACTTTTTAACCTATAAATCAACCAGGGAGACACGGCAAAGGCCGTGCTCTCTCTTTTCATGGGAGGAATTCTATATGATCCAAAAATCCTTAAAGCAAATCGCCCAAATGGCCGGTGGATTGAATGATGTCAGCAAATTTGCTGATGTAACCGTCAAGGGGGGTTTCAATCGACACTCGAAAAATTGAAGCAGGAAATTTGTTTGTTCCTTTTAAAGGGGAACGGACAGATGGACATAACTTTGTCGCTGATGTCATCAAGAACGGCGGAGCTTCTGCTGCATTATGGCAAAAAGATGTCCCGAACCCTCCTGAGGATTTGCCAATCATCATTGTCGAAGATACGACAACTGCTTTGCAGGAGCTGGCAAGAAGCTACCGCAACTCGCTGGATATCAAGGTTGTCGGTATAACCGGCAGCAATGGAAAAACGACGACGAAGGACATGACGGCTAATCTGCTGGCACAAAAATACAAGGTGCAAAAGACTGAAGGGAATTTCAATAATCATTTGGGTCTTCCGCTGACGCTCCTTCGCTTGCGTGAAGATACTGAGGTTGCCGTGCTTGAAATGGGCATGAGCAGCAAAGGTGAGATTGAATTTTTAACAAAAATGGGCCGGCCGGATGCTGTAATCATCACGAATATCGGTGAATCCCATCTGTTAGACCTCGGTTCAAGGGAAGGTATTGCTGATGCGAAGCTTGAAATCATCGAAGGTCTTCAGGAGAATGGGCTGATTATATTCCATGGAGACGAGCCCCTACTAAAGGAGAGGCTGCAGGACTATACAGGGAATGGTCAGCTGAAAACGTTTGGGGCAAGTAAGGATAATGACCTTTATCCGGTCAGCATCGAGTCGGTCGAAAATGGGAGCAAATTTAAAACCAACGCCGGTGAAGAAATCTTCTATCTGCCGGTACTGGGCAACCATAATATCCTGAACGCGCTGGCAGCGATGCTTGCAGCAGAGTTCTTGGGCGTTCCTTTTGAAAAAATGAATGGTGGCTTGGCGAACCTGAAGCTGACGAATATGAGAATGGAGCTTTCTGAAGGAGCTCAGGGAGAAAAAATCATTAACGATGCCTACAATGCGAGTCCGACATCCATGAAGGCGGCAATCGACCTGGTTGCCAATCTGTCAGGCTATAATCGCAAAATCCTAGTGCTCGGTGACATGCTCGAGCTAGGGCCTCTGGAGGAAGAGTATCATTATAAGGTGGGTTCTTCCGTTGATACCGGTAAGATTGATTATGTATTTACCTACGGCAAGCTCAGCGAAGCCATCGCCAGAGGTGCGAAAGAAGTACTAGGCGGCGAAAGAGCATTCTCCTTCCAGGATAAAAAGCAGCTGAGCAATGAACTGAAGAAATACGTAACAGGCGATACAATCGTCCTTGTGAAAGGATCACGCGGCATGGCGCTAGAAGAAGTCGTCCATGCCTTGCAGCAATAAAAGCCGACAACACAAGATGTCCTGCCTAACAGGGCATCTTGTTGTATTTAACAGTATGATTACAAAAGGATATATCGATGAAAATTCGGGTTAAATGATTTAAAATGGGGAAAGATTAAATACGAGAAAAACTAATGGGTGATTGGTTATGATAGGTTGTCTGTTAATACATGGTTTTACCGGGTCACCGTTCGAAGTGGAACCACTTTCCCAATCGTTGAACAATAGGACTGACTGGAAAATTGTAGTTCCTACCCTGCCTGGCCATGGCGATGAGCTCAGATTGAAGGGAATCAAGCATAATGATTGGCTTGACCATGCCGAAAATGAACTGAAAGCGCTATTGCAAGAGTGTGATACCGTATATGTTGTCGGATTTTCGATGGGTGGGCTGATTGCGAGCTACCTCGCTTCGAATTATCCGGTAGACAAGCTTGTCCTGCTCAGTGCAGCTGCTTACTATGTAAATCCTAAACAGCTTGCTTCTGACATCAAAGAAATGATGAAGGACACGGTAAAAGGGAAGTTAAAAGAAAATGAGCTATTTAAGCGTTATTCAAAAAAAATCAAAGAAACACCTATGACCGCTACCTTGCAGTTTCGCAGGCTTGTGAGCAAAATCAAGCCTATTCTCAACGACGTAAAAGTGCCTACATTGATCGCGCAAGGCGAGAGTGACGGCATCGTTCCCCCGAAAAGCGCCCATTACTTATATGAAAATATTGGCGCTGAAGAAAAACGGCTGATTTTTTATAAGAACTCCAAACATCTGATCTGTCATTGCGATGAGAAAGAACACTTATTTAACGAGGTATATGACTTTTTGAACTCCAAACCGAGAGAAGGAATTGGAAGCTGAAGTAATTCCTCAAAAATTGCTTTTCCTTCCTAAAGATGGTATGATGAATATTGAGTGTCTAACTGAGAAAATCCTTAAAGCGGACATACTCCCGTGTTGGAGAATGTCTTTTTTTGCTAATATTTCAGGTTCTGTGCTTCAGCATGTTGTAACTGCTGATTCAGCCCTGCTTAAAACACAAGGTGCTTACACCTATTTTGCCGTAAAGGTACGATAAACTAACCAGAATCAGAAATGGTTTGGATCCTTAAACAGCCACTTAAATAACGAAGCATCGGTTGTTAACCGATGCGGGATAAATGTGAACATAAAGGAGAATGAGCAAAGTTGACAATGTTCCAAGACATGGGCATTAGCCCCGCAACATTAAAAGCTGTAAAGAATATGGGTTTTGAGGAAGCAACTCCAATTCAGGCAGAGACGATTCCAATCAGCCTTCTGAACAAAGACGTGATTGGCCAGGCGCAGACAGGTACCGGTAAGACTGCTGCTTTCGGTATTCCTCTAGTGGAAAAAATCAAGAAAGAAAACCATAACATCCAGGGAATCATCATTGCGCCAACTCGTGAATTGGCAATCCAGGTTTCTGAGGAATTATATAAAATCGGTGCTGGCAAGAGAGTAGGCGTCCTTGCGATTTATGGTGGCCAGGATATCAACCGCCAGATCCGCGCATTGAAAAAAGGGCCTCACATCATCGTCGGAACGCCAGGACGACTGCTTGACCACATTAACAGAAAGACAATCCGTCTTGATAGTGTCGAAACTGTAATCCTTGACGAAGCAGATGAAATGCTGAACATGGGCTTCATCGAAGATATCGAATCAATCCTTGCAAAAATCCCTAGCGAACGCCAGACATTATTGTTCTCGGCAACAATGCCAGGACCAATCCGCAAGATTGCTGAGCGCTTCATGAAGGATCCGGAAGTCGTTCGGGTCAAAGCGAAGGAAATGACAGTTCCTTTGATCGAGCAATACTATGTAGAAGTACAGGAAAAGAACAAGTTCGATGTTCTTACACGACTTCTTGACATCCAATCTCCGGAATTGGTCATCATCTTTGGACGCACGAAGCGCCGTGTTGATGAGCTTGCTGAAGCATTGAACCTGCGCGGCTACACTGCAGAAGGTATCCACGGTGACCTTACGCAGGCGAAACGTATGTCAGTCCTTAGAAAATTCAAGGAAGGTTCAATCGACGTGCTAGTTGCGACAGACGTGGCAGCTCGTGGACTTGACATTTCCGGTGTAACTCACGTTTACAACTTCGATATCCCACAAGACCCTGAAAGCTATGTACACCGTATCGGACGTACTGGCCGTGCAGGTAAAGAGGGTATGGCGATCACGTTTGTTACACACAGAGAGACTTCATACCTTCATGTAGTGGAAAAAACAACGAAACGCCGCATGGAGAAAATGACTGCTCCAACATTGGATCAAGCTCTTGAAGGCCAGCAAAGAGCAGTTGTTGACAAGATTACACAAACAATCGAGTCAAATAATCTTCAATACTACCGTCAGGCAGCAGATGAGCTATTGAAAAACCATGATGCTCAAACAGTCGTTGCGTCAGTATTGAAAATGCTGACTAAAGAGCCTGATACAACTCCTGTTAAGCTTACTGAGGAAAAGCCTCTTCCAAACAGAAGAGACAAGAAACCTCAAGGAGACCGCAGAAGATACGATAACAGAGGCAGCGATGGACGCAATAAAAAGCCTTACAAGCCACGTTCTGGAACGAAACGCACAGGCGGCGGCGGTGGCGGCAGCAGAGAAGGCGGCAGCTACAAATCAAGATCATCACGCTAAAATAAACACCACAAACTCGGTTTAGTTAACTAAACCGGGTTTTTTTTATTCACTAGGAAATTATAAAGTAAATTTTAATGTGGATAACTATACGGGTTTTCATAATCCAGCTCCAGCGCCTAGCCCCTCAAGTCGCTTCGGTCCGCTCAGGTGAAGTCAAAGAACGACTTCACTGGTCGGCCCTCCATCGCTTGTCGGGGCTGAACGAGGCGCTTGCGCTTCTTGTTCTGGAATTTTTTACGGAAAGCTGAACTTCTTACATGCATTAAGGATTCAAATGAATCATTTTCATCCAGAATCACTAAATTTAGCTGTCATAGCGGCTTCACATTGACTAAATGGTAAATATTCAGCTGTTATTTGGGATAATTCGACCGCTTTTCGAAATAATTTGACCCCATTCCAAGATAATTCGACTACTTTTCGAAATAATTCGATCACATTCCGAAATATATCGACCAACCCCTTCTAAGCATTAATTTTACCAGTCCAACATCGACCAAACCTGGGCATACTACCTATAAAAACGAGAGGTGGCTAATATGACGATTGTCAGGCTTGGTTATGTGGCGATGAGCGAGGAATTGAAGAATGCTTCGCCGTCACAGACAATGACTTTCAAACAATTCCAGGGAATCAAAGATAGGGATGCGTCCATTAATAAGCTGGAGAGAATCGCAACCTCCAATCTTGAAAACTGCCTGCGCCTATTAAGGCATAGTAAAGCAAACGATATTCATTTTTTTCGGCTGAGCTCGAGGTTGATTCCTCTTGCCAATCATGAAGAGCTATCAGACTGGAAGTATATGCGCGCGTTAAAAGAACCATTAAAGGATATAGGAGATTTTTTGCAGGAAAATCCGATGCGTGTTGATTTTCACCCGGACCATTTTGTCTTGCTGAATACATTGAAGACGGACACGCTGAACAATTCAATCAAGACGCTGGCGATGCATCACGCATTATTGAAGGGGATGGGAATCGATCCTGAGCATCGATGTGTCCTCCATGTCGGCGGCGTTTATGAAAACCGGGAAAAAGCGCTTGAACAATTCATTCATAATTGGGGACTCGTTTCAACCAGTCTGCAAGACATGATCATCCTTGAAAATGATGATACATCGTTCACGCTCCATGATACTCTTTACCTGTGCGAGAAGCTTGCAATACCGCTAGTGTTCGATTATCACCATCACCTGGCCCATCATGAGGACGTAAACTGGCAGGAACAATGGGGGCGAATTGTCGGGACATGGGAACACTCGAAGCTGCCAGTGAAAATGCATATTTCAAGTCCTCGTTCGGAAAAAGAGTTTCGGGCGCATGCCGAATACGTGGATGCTGACATGTTCATGGATTTCCTTAACGGCATCAAAGGCTCAGTCCCTGAAATCCACTGCATGATCGAAGCAAAAAAGAAGGACCTTGCTCTGTTCAAACTTGCTGAAGAAATGAAGCAAATGCCGGAAGTTGAAGTGATTGATGGGAGCAGTTTCATGTTAAAATAATTCCGCATAACTCATTTTCCTCCAATATAGTGCCATTCATATGTATGGTTGTTGTATACTTAGGAAGGTGCTATTAATTGGAAAAATGGGAGGAGACTTTATGACGATTTCTGAGCCGCAAAAGCGGATTTCCGAGCAGGCATTGACTGTCTGGAAAATTGCCGCAACACTTCATTCCCTTGTGGTATGGGTATTAGCGGGCGGTTTGATCGCCATTACGATATTTTTTGGTTTTCCTAAATGGATTATCGCTGCAGCTATAGCTGTGGCTGTTGTATATAGCTATTTATTTATCCTGTTATTGCCGACCTTGCGCTGGAAACGCTGGCGTTATGAAGTGAGGGAGCAGGAAATTGAACTTCAATATGGTGTATTCATCATAAAAAGGACGCTCATTCCGATGATCCGTGTCCAGCATGTTGATACACAGCAAGGTCCTCTGTTAAGAAAATATCGTTTATCAACAGTAACGGTTTCGACGGCTGCGACTGTCCATGAAATACCTGCGCTTGATATGGAGGAAGCCGAAAACTTGAGGATTTCCATTTCAAGACTTGCAAGGGTGGCGGATGAAGATGTCTGATCCGAAAAGGCTGCATCCGATCGCCGCTGTCGTCAATGGATTGCGCCAGCTGAAAGAAATGATCATCCCTTTCCTCATTTTCGTTGTTTTTGGGAGCAGGGGAACGGATTGGGATCTGTTTTACTTCTTTGGTTCCATTGGTGTTGTCGTGCTGGTGTTAGTTTATGGAGTTTTGTCGTGGTACAGATTTACATATCGCATCGAGCAAGGTGAATTGCGTATTGAATATGGATTGATCGTCAGGAAAAAGCGCTATATTCCATTCGACCGGATCCAAAGCCTTGATCTGTCAGAAGGGATTTTACAGCGGCTGTTCGGTCTTGTGAAGGTGAAGGTGGAGACAGCTGGCTCAGGTGGAATGGGACTGCAAGATGGAGAGGCGGTCCTCACGGCGATTACAAAGCAGGATGCACACGCAATCCATGATTATCTGGTATCCATTAAAAAATCAGGCCAAATCCTCCAAGGAGATGAAGAGCCGCAATCATCCGATGACCTTCTATATAAAATGTCGGTTTCAGAGTTATTGATGCTGGCGACTACATCAGGCGGAGTCGGTGTTGTCATTTCCGCTGTGTTTGCGTTCGTATTTCAATTTGAAGAATTCATTCCTTATGAGCAGATATTTGATGGAGTCGAGAACTTTGTCCAAAACGGTGTTGTTTTTATCAGTGTCGTGGTTTTTATCGGTTTCCTGCTTGCTTGGATGATCGCGCTGTTTGGCACGATGCTAAAATACGCTAATTTTACCGTAAGAAAAGTGGATAATGACCTTGTCATCACACGCGGATTGTTGGAAAAGCGCCAGTTTACGATTCCGCTTAATCGAATCCAGGCTGTCCGGATCAGCGAGAATTTCGTCAGGCAGCCTCTAGGCTATGCTTCGGCTTATGTAGAAAGCGCAGGCGGATCGGCATTAGATCAGGAAAGTTCGAAGGTTCTTATTCTGCCAATCGTGAAAAAAAGAAAAATCCCTGGCTTACTTGAACCGCATTTGACTGAGTACCACTTCCGAGTCGATTTATCACCTGCACCCAAACGGGACTACAGCAGATATTTATTGAAAGGATGGCTTTTCACGCTGCCGATCATTATTGCTGCTATCTGGTTTTTGAAGCCATGGGGCTATGCCGCACTGATTCTGCTTCCTATATCGGCATTATGGTCCTACCTTAATTACAAGGACGCGGGCTGGAGCCTTGATCAGGGAATGCTGACCTTTCGATACCGGAATATTGTCAAGAATACAGTGTATATGAGGAAAAATAAAGTCCAGTCCTTCAGCGTCAAAGAAAGCTTTTTTCAGCGGAAAAAGAATCTCGCCACCGTCGAGGCAATTGTTAAATCTGGTCATGGCGGTGCCGGCGGTAAAGTCATTGACCTGGAGAAAAAGCACGTCGACAGGATGTATCGTTGGTATTCGCATGAAACCGCGGAATAAAGAAAAAAGCGCCGATTAGGCGCTTTTTTAAAACTCTATTATCTTCTGTAAGTAGCTGCTCCAGTCAGGAAGCCTGCGAGCATTCCAAAGATATGAGCAGTAATATTGATGTTCGATTGGACGAATGTCATCACTATGGCAATGATGGCGATGGTCATAATCGTCTGGGAGTTTTCACGGGACATCATCGTTTTTCGGAACATAATGATAGAAATATAGAAACCGAACAGCCCGAAGATTGCCCCGCTTGAGCCAACATGTGTATATGTCAGCGGCTCAAGGATCAGTGTGGCGATGTTTGCAGCGATTCCTGTAAATAGATAGAGCAGGATGAATTTAGTTTTCCCAAGCAGCTGCTCGAGTGCCGGGGCGAACAGGACGAGTGAAAAGCTGTTGAATAGCATATGCGCAAACCCTGCATGCATGAAAATGGGTGTGACAAGCCGCCAATACTCGCCGTTCACAACATACAGGTTCACACCTGCTAAAAGTTCAAACAGGTATTTACTCGGAAAAATTGGCAATGCCGTCAGCAGGTATAATAAGATATGGATGGTAATGATTATTGTAATTACCGGGTAAAGCCTAATGAAGTCACGCAAGCTTTCAGTTCTTGTAAACATAGAAACCTCCTCGGTCCTCATTATTGCGAGGCTCGGATATTTGTAAATAAAGAGTTCGTTTATGCGTAAAAGTTCTAATTTTAAGGATAGCCTTAATCGGCGAAAGTTGTACACTATTTTCTATGCTGGATTCATCTTTTTTAGAAGGGAGCTTGGAAAATGATCATCGGAACGGGAATCGATATAGTCGAAATTGAGCGGATCCGCAAGCTGGTTGAATCTCAGCCGCGTTTTCCAGAACGAGTTTTAACGGAAAAAGAAAGGGAAGTTTACAGGCGATATAATGAACGGAGGGGAATGGAATTCCTTGCCGGTCGCTGGGCGGCAAAAGAGGCTTTTTCTAAGGCGAAAGGTACTGGCATCGGCAAGGAATTGTCCTTCATGGATATCGAAATAGAATCCGACCCAAACGGCCGTCCTATTGTGACGAAGCCTTATGTGGGGGGAGTCCACCTCTCCATTTCACACAGTGAACAATACGCTATTGCGCAGGTGGTCATCGAAAAAATTTAAAAGCTTGTCGGGTCCCGGGGGCATATTCGCCCAGGTTGTCTCATATATTCATAATGCAGTAAGGGAGACAAGGCTAGGGCGGCGAGAACAAGGCTGCACAAAGACTACTCAAGCAATTTTGCAGCCAGTGTCTTATTCCTGTCCTTTCTTTCCCTTTACACGTTTAAATGAGACTAAAAGGGGTTGGAAGAATGAAGAAAAGGTTATTGCTGCTTCTCGCCGGGCTCATGGTTGTTTTTGCTCTGGCTGCCTGCGGTACGAAATCACAGGAATCTGTGGTTAAGGAGTTGGATGGAACGCTCGAAGATCTGAAGAGCTACAAGGCCAAGGCAAAGATGACATTGCAAATGGGTACCGAGCCGCAAGTGTATGATGTGGAGATTTGGCATAAAGATCCGTCATTTTACCGCGTGAACTTAAAGAATGCCCAGAAGGACCAGAGCCAGATGATCCTCAGGAATGAAGAAGGAGTTTTTGTTCTGACGCCTGCCCTTAACAAAAGCTTCAAATTCCAGAGCGAATGGCCGAAAAACAGCAGCCAGGCGTACCTTTACGAATCTTTAATCATGGATATTCTCGAGGATAAGCAAGCAAAATTCTCGGCGACGAAGGAACATTATGTGTTCGAAACGAAAACAAGATATCAGAACAACAAAATGCTTCCGATCCAGGAAATCAAGCTGAACAAAAAGAACCTGGCGCCAGTCAGCGTCAAGGTGATGGACCCTGACCGGAATTCGCTCGTTACGGTTGAATTCTCCGATGTAAAATTCGACGCAAGCTTTGACAAAGATGCGTTTGATATGAAGAAAAACATGACAGGTGCACAGCTTGAGGTACCGGTTATGGCGGATGTAGAAGATAAAGAATTCACTGTGAAATATCCAGTCGCAGAAATTCCAGGCGTGACTTTAATTGATGAAAAGGAAATCACGACAGAGAACGGAAAGCGCGTGGTACTCACATATGACGGTGAAAAATCCTTCACGCTGATCCAGGAGAAAGCAGACGCGATGCCTGCAATGTCATCTGCGATCAAGATGACAGGAAAGCCAGTCGATCTTGGGTTCACAATTGGTGCGATGAATGAAACCTCAGTTTCATGGACCCACCTTGGAGTCGATTATATGCTGGCTTCAACAGATCTATCACCAGAAGAATTGGAAATGGTAGCTAAATCGGTATTGGCTGATATGGAAAAATAAGATTCCTAATGCAGGCTCAGTGTAACCTGGGACTGTTTTTTTATGGATTCAGGAATATAATGAGAGTTTTAAGGAAAAAATTTGATTTTAAGGAATATAATGCGGGTTTTAAGGAATATTATCCGCTTTTAAGGAATATATCTATTTTTTTCGGAATAAATAGTGTGGCAGTTCAATCCACGTGTCTCCCCCGCAAACTTTCTGTTCAAAAATCCGTATATATTATCCATTTGACAATGAGTTCTTTCGGTTTGATAATAAAACAATATAAATAACGTTCGGGTTGAAGGAAGTGGAGTTTTCGTTGGAGGAGCAAGGATTTTTTTACCGTGATACATGGGACGAAGTTGACCTGGATCGAGTCAAAAGAAATGTAAAAGAGATCAAGGGGCATCTGCCTGAAGATGTTGAATTTATTGCAGTTGTGAAAGCCAATGCCTACGGACACGGAGATTCGCAGGTGGCCGAGGCGGCATTGAAAGCGGGAGCATCCATGCTTGCGGTGGCGTTCATGGATGAGGCACTCGCGTTAAGGAAAAAAGGGATTACTGCTCCGATTCTTGTACTTGGTGCAAGCAGACCAGAGGATGTGAATATCGCCGCTGAAGAAGGGATCATTCTGACCGTTTTCCAGGAGGAATGGCTGGCGAGAGCGCAAGATGTACTGAAAAAGGATTCAACCCTTATGCTTCATATAAAAATAGATACAGGAATGGGACGGATAGGGATTCGGTCAGTTGAGGAATTGAAGGCAGCAGAAAGACTGATTGAAGAAGATGAGAGGTTACAGCTTCATGGAATCTACACTCACTACGCAACAGCGGATGAATTAGATGATGCGTATTTTAACAAGCAGCTCGCATTGTTCCGGGAAATGCTCAGCTCAATGGAAAAGCAGCCATCTGTTGTACACAGCAGCAATAGTGCTGCAGCCCTGATGCATGAAGAAGCACAGTTCAATGCTGTTAGAGTAGGAATCGCCATGTATGGACTGCCGCCATCAATGGAAATACAACCGGAGTTACCCGTTGATTTGCAGGAAGCGTTCACGCTCCATTCGCGTCTCGTGCATGTGAAGAAGCTGGAAAAAGGTGAAAAAGTCAGCTACGGAGCAACCTATGAAGCGCCAGAAGAAATTTGGGTAGGGACGCTCCCAATTGGGTATGCTGATGGATGGATACGCAGACTTCAAGGGCAGGAAGTGCTGGTTGATGGCAAAAGATCGCCCATCATAGGGCGTATTTGCATGGATCAATGCATGGTGAAGCTTCCGAATGAAGTTCCGGTGGGGACAATCGCGACCCTGATTGGCAGCCAGGGAGAAGAGACAATCTCGATCAATGAGATTGCCAGCAAGCTAGAAACAATCAACTACGAAGTCCCATGCATCATTTCTTCTAGAGTCCCGCGTCTGTACAGGCAGGACGGCAAAGTAGTCGATTTAAACAATTCGCTGTTATAAGACACGACCAATAATTAACAAACCTGTTTAATTTGGCTAATAACCTGAATAAAACACTATTTTTTAGGCGGATAATACTGAAGAATTGCGGATTTATCTTTGCATCTTGCATAAATAGTGATAAGATTAGAAATGGTAGAGAGATAACGAACTTAATAATGGTATGTAGTGATGATGGTGGAGGTGTATGTTTGTGTCTGAATCCAGCGCAACAACGGAGATTTTGGTAAAGTTACCGCAGCATCTTTTAAGTGAACTAGATGGATTTGTTAAGCAAGAGAACGTAAACCGCAGCGAATTTATTTATCAGGCTACAAAAATGTTCTTGCGTGAGAAGAAAAAGAGACAAATTCGTGAATCCATGAGACGTGGCTATATGGAAATGGTCAAAATTAATCTGACCATTGCATCTGAAGCATTTCAAGCAGAATACGAGGCAGAACACACAGTTGAACGTCTAGTCAGCGGAGGATAATCCTTTGATTGTCAAACGTGGTGACGTCTATTTTGCGGACCTATCCCCAGTTGTTGGTTCAGAGCAAGGCGGAGTTCGTCCTGTCCTGGTCATCCAAAACGACATCGGGAATCGGTTTAGTCCCACAGTCATTATCGCAGCGATCACAGCACAGATCCAAAAAGCCAAGCTTCCAACACACGTAGAAATTGATGCGAAGCGGTACGGTTTTGAACGAGATTCGGTCATCTTATTGGAACAAATACGCACAATTGACAAACAGCGCCTAACCGATAAAATTACCCATCTCGATGACGAAATGATGGAAAAAGTGGATGAAGCCCTTCAGGTAAGTTTAGGTCTTATTGAATTTTAATGAACAGCACGCTCTTTAATGGAGCGTTTTTTTGTAACCGATCACCTGGCCTGCGAGCAGGCCTTATACATAACCATAAAATAAAAACGGATGTTTTCCTGTGTGGAGAGGCAAGCTTAGCGGCTTGTCTCTTTTTTAGTTGCCCGGGATGATTGGGCTGGTTATGGAAGTGAAAAGCTGGGGTTGTGTGACAGGTTTAGGACTATCGAGTGAAAAGCTGTCAAGAAAAGCTCAGAATCGTGACAGGTTTGGCAGTGAAAGCGGAAAAGCTGTCAAGAAAAGCCCGGAATCGTGACAGGTTTGTCTATGAAAGCGGAAAAGCTGTCAAGAAAAGCCCGGAATCGTGACAGGTTTGTCTATGAAAGCGGAAAAGCTGTCAAGAAAAGCCCGGAATCGTGACAGGTTTGTCTGTGAAAGCGGAAAAGCTGTCAAGAAAAGCTCAGAATCGTGACAGGTTTGGCAGTGGAAGCGGAAAAGCTGTCAAGAAAAGCCCGGAATCGTGACAGGTTTGTCTGTGAAAGCGGAAAAGCTGTCAAGAAAAGCCTGGAATCGTGACAGGTTTGTCTGTGAAAGCGGAAAAGCTGTCAAGAAAAGCTCGGAATCGTGACAGGTAACTCGCCTGACACAAAAGGTATTCTGCTAATCGCATTCCTAAACCAGCACAAATATTTAAAGCAATAAAATTGAATCCAAGAAAAAAGGAATAATAAGAATATCTGTCATGCGATATCCGTTGAATCCTGTCGACAAGTTGATTTTATTTGACGAAAGGAAACTGTTATCATTAAATGGAGATATATAATTCAGGAATTTATGAATATTTATTTACAGTTTTAAAATTGGTTTACAATTGGTCATAAAAGGGTAATGTAAAATTTTGTTGTGATAGAATGGGGAGGATGGAATGAATAAAACAATTTCTAAGTATATCCAGGCTCATAAAGAAGAAATCCTGGACCAATGGATAAATAGGACGAAGGAAGAAGCAGATGATAGAGTAATCCGTCTTGTTTCGGATCGGGTTTTTCAATCTACAAGCAAGGAATTCATCGATCTGATCATTACGAATTTTATAGGCACGAGCGAAGAATATAATGAAAGGCTGACCGACTTTGCTGAAAAAGTGGTCAGGCTTGGCTGGCCATTGACGTTCGTCACAAAGGGGCTCCATACCTTTAATCTGATTGTGTTTGAAGGCTTGCAAAAAGAGGGGCTCGTCACACCAGAAAATCAGATGGATATGGTGTATGAATTCGATCGTTGGTCAACGCCGATGAACAATGAAATCGTCAGTGTATATTCATCCACATGGGAAAGAACGGTTTCCCTCCAGAAAATTGCCTTGCAGGAGCTTTCGGCGCCGCTCATTCCGGTGTTTGAGGGAATCACGGTAATGCCATTAGTCGGTACGATCGATACCGAGCGTGCAAAGCAAATCATGGAGAATCTGCTTAAGGGGGCAGTGAAACACCGTTCCGAGGTGGTCCTGATCGATATTACAGGCGTTCCGGTTGTAGATACGATGGTTGCCCATCATATCATCCAGGCAGCTGATGCTGTCCGGCTCATCGGTGCCAAGTGCATGCTTGTAGGGATCCGTCCTGAAATTGCACAGACGATTGTGAATCTCGGTATCGACCTGAACCAGTTTACAACGAAGAATAACCTGAAAAAAGGTATAGAAGCAGCTCTAGAGCTGACAAATAAAAAAATCGTTTCATTGGAGGGAGCAAAGTGAGAATACCTATTCTAAAGCTGGATGATTGTCTGCTAGTTTCCATACAATGGGAGCTTGACGACCAGACAGCTCTTCAATTCCAAGAGGACTTGCTCCATAAGATTCATGAGACAAGTGCCAATGGAGTTGTCATTGATTTAACCTCAATTGACTTCATTGACTCTTTTATCGCAAAGGTTCTTGGGGATGTCATCAATATGTCCAAGCTCATGGGTGCGATTGTAGTCATTACCGGAATCCAGCCTGCTGTTGCCATAACACTAATTGAATTAGGGATCGGCCTTGATGATGTCCTAACTGCATTAGATTTAGAAAAAGGTTTGGAGAAATTACAACAGGAATTGGGGGAATAGGTGAATGGACATCCAATCCTGCGTTACGATCATTAACGAATGGGACATCGTCGCAGCTCGCCAGCTTGGCCGGAATGTTGCGAAGGAGCTTGGTTTTGGAACAGTTGACCAGGCGCGAATCACCACCGCCATCAGTGAATTGGCCAGAAATATCTACTTGTACGCCGGAAAAGGGCAGATTTGCATCGATAAATTATATGACGGCGGTAAAGCGGGATTGCGAATCAACGCAGTGGACAGCGGCCCGGGAATAAAAGAAATACGCCAAGTCATGGAAGATGGATTTTCAACATCAGGAGGACTTGGAGCCAGCCTTCCCGGAGTGAAACGTCTTATGGATGAATTCGACATTGACTCATCACCCGGACAAGGAACACAGATTAAAGCGACTAAATGGCTCCGTTAGGGGGAGAAAGTATGGATTTCCGAGAAATGATGGAATCAAAGTATCGGGATATTCTTGACAATTATATTAAAGAGCAATCAGAACAGGCTTTGTATGCAGGGCAGAAATTCAGCCGGAAGTCGATTGAGCACAAAATCGCGCCGGAAGAAATCATCAGTGTGCATAAAAGCTTGCTTCTGGAGATGTATCCTGAACTTCCGGAAGATATTATGCATTCCTTTGATATCCTCCTTGAGGTGATGATTGGCTATGGTATTGCTTATCGAGAGCACCAAAGCTTAAGGCATCAGCAAGAGGAGTTAAGATCAGAAATGGAGATTGCCGCCAATGTTCAGCAAACCTTGCTTGGTACGAAAATCCCGGCAGTACCTGGCATTGATATCGGGGCAATAAGCGTTCCCGCTAGGCATATGAACGGTGATTACTTCCATTTTGTCCAGGATGAGAACAATAATATCAGTGTTGCAATCGCTGATGTCATCGGGAAAGGAATTCCGGCAGCGCTTTGTATGTCCATGATTAAGTATGCGATGGACAGCCTGCCAGAAAACCGGCTTGATCCGAGCAGCATCCTGGAAAACCTGAACAGAGTCGTTGAGCAGAATGTCGATCCAAGCATGTTCATCACGATGTTCTACGGAATGTTCAATCCTTCCAATAATATCTTCTATTATGCATCCGCAGGGCATGAGCCAGGCTTCTATTACGATTCCAAAAAGAAGGAATTCTCAGAGTTAGTCGCAAGAGGCTTACTGTTAGGAGTGGACAAGCGGACGAAGTATATCCAGTATGAGAAAGAAATACTTCCTGGGGATATGGTGATCCTGATGTCTGACGGAGTAACAGAATGCAGGACAGAAGAAGGGTTCATTGAGAAGGAAACATTAATCGGATATATAAATAAATATATTCACTTAAATGCTCAGGAAATTGTCAATAATATCTTTAGGGAACTTGAAAAACTTCAGCACTTCCAATTGCGGGATGATTTTACATTGATCATTTTGAAAAGAGATGTTTAATCGGGTTTTAAATGGGGTAAATCAAAAGAGCAATTGAATTGTAAAGGGTGGTCATTTATGAATATTTCGATAGATGTTAAAGAAAAAGAATCAAAGTTAGCAGTTAAAGTAAGCGGCGAAATTGATGCATATACAGCTCCACAGCTTCGTGAAAAGCTTTTCCCTTTGTCCGAAAAAGAGGGCGTAGAGATGGTTGTTGACCTTTCTGAAGTCAATTATATGGATAGTACCGGGCTTGGAGTATTTGTAGGAGTATTCAAGAATGTCCGTGCACATGACGGTGAATTTAAAATCGTTGGGTTGTCCGAACGTTTGCAGAGACTTTTCGAAATCACCGGCTTGGCCGATATTATCGATATAAACAGCCAGATTGAGGGTGGAGTGCAATGAACCAGTCATTTGACTATATTGAAATGAAAATCCCGGCTAAACCAGAATTCGTGGGTGTCATTCGTTTGACTCTTTCTGGTATTGCTAGCCGCATGGGATTTTCCTACGACGAAATTGAAGATCTGAAAATCGCTACGAGTGAAGCTTGTACAAACGCTGTGCAGCATGCCTATCAAAACAATGAGAACGGCGAAGTCATCATCGGTTTTGGACTATATGAAGACAAGCTTGAAGTTATGGTTGCGGATAATGGCCAGAGCTTTGATTTCCATTCAGCGCGCCAGGGGCTTGGTCCGTATGACCAGAATAGTTCTGTAGAATTCCTTCGCGAAGGAGGCTTGGGACTGTATCTGATCGAAACCTTGATGGACGAGGTTCGAATTCATCACAAAGAGGGCGTCACGGTCTTTATGACCAAGTACCGAGAAGGAGAGCAGGTGGAGAGAGATGCAGAGACAATCTCAACCTAAGCAGAGGCCAAAAGAAGAGATTAATAAATTAATCAAAGCCTACCAGCTGCATGAGGATGCAGACGCCCAAAATGAGCTGGTTCTTCATTATCAAAACCTTGTCGAAACAATCGCCAGAAAATATTCCAAAGGAAGGTCATTTCACGAAGATATCTTCCAGGTTGGGATGATTGGACTTTTAGTGGCCATCCGACGCTATGATGAAACATTTGGCAAAAGCTTTGAGGCATTTGCCGTACCGACCATCATTGGAGAAATCAAAAGATTCTTAAGAGATAAAACGTGGAGTGTCCACGTACCGCGGAGGATAAAGGAGCTTGGTCCAAAAATCAAGACGACTGTCGAAGATTTGACCACACACTTACACCGCTCTCCACGGGTAGATGAAATCGCTGAAGCACTCGAGGTTTCCGAAGAAGAAGTATTGGAAGCTATGGAGATGGGCAAAAGCTACCAGGCCTTATCCGTTGACCATTCAATAGAAGCCGATTCTGATGGAGGAACAGTAACCCTGTTGGACATCGTCGGAAACATTGATGAAGGTTATGAAAAGATCAATCAAAGAATGGTGCTCGAAAAAGTACTGCATGTATTAAGCGAACGCGAAAAGTTAATTATCCAATATACCTACCTTGATACTCTTAGCCAGAAAGAGGCAGGGGACAAGCTTGGTATTTCACAGATGCATGTATCACGACTTCAAAGAAGAGCGATTAAAAAGCTTCAAGAAGCGATCCATGCTGAAAACAACAACTCGGAGTACATTACATGATCCAACAGTTCAAAGACAAAATAGAACTTTATGCTTACCAGACAATCAAAGAAGGTAAAATAGAGTGCGGTGACAGCTATTATTATACAGCTACTGATGAATATTTTGTCTGTGTACTTGCTGATGGATTAGGGTCGGGGCAATATGCCCATGAAGCTTCTGCCGCTGTCGTTTCAGTAGTAGAGCAACACCATCACGAAGACGTAGATACGCTCATGAAATACTGCAACAATATTTTAGTGCAAAAAAGAGGAGCCGCTGTCTCGATCTTCAAAGTCTACTTCGAAACCCGCGAATTTGTATACAGCTGTGTCGGAAATATCCGGTTCTTCCTCTATACCTCAAATGGCAAGCTGACATACCCATTGCCTGTAACAGGTTATCTGTCAGGGAAACCGCAGGTATTTCACACCCAGAGATTCATTTATGAGCCACAGTCAAAATTCCTGATTTACTCAGACGGTTTTGATAATATCCACGGCGCTAAAACGATATTGAATGGGTATCGCTCAGTAGGTGCCATCGCAGAGCAAATTAAAAGTGAATATGCAAACTCAATGGATGATGCAACTTTTATTGTGGGAAGTCTACTTTAGCCGGTGGGCTTCTTTTTGTTTGTTGTGGAAATTATTAATTATTCCAGTGAGGTTCACTACATGTAGTTTTCCTCCAGCGCCTAGCCCCTCGAGGCGCTTCCGTCCTGTAGATGTGCTAGACCGGACAGCCAAAGGACGTGGCGTTATCGGCGGGCAGCGCTTGCGCTTATTGTTCTTTATTTTCTATGAGAAATGGGAAAGGGATTAATCCTGTGTGTACATTGATGAGATGCTAATATAGCGGGAAGACCTGAGCTCACTGTAAACCTTCCGCTTATTTTGGTACACTATTAAAGTGACAAGTAATATCAATATAGATTATGGAGGATTGTCTCTTGACTCAAACAATGGATAAGCAGGATCAATATGTAAAAATCATTGCCAAAGAGCAATCGTTAACAGCTAAACAAGTGCAAAGTGTCATTTCATTAATTGATGAAGGAAACACTGTACCGTTCATAGCCCGTTACCGAAAGGAAATGACTGGTGCGCTTGATGAAGTGCAAATTCGTGACATCGTTGAAAGATGGCAATACATACAGAACTTAGAACAGCGAAAAGAAGAAGTCATCAGGCTCATTGAAGAACAAGGAAAGCTGACTGACGAACTGAAGTCGAACATTGAAAAAGCAATCAAGCTTCAGGAAGTAGAAGATTTATACCGGCCATACAAGCAAAAAAGAAGAACAAAAGCGACTGTTGCAAAAGAGAAGGGACTTGAGCCGCTTGCTCAGTGGATGCTGGAGTTCCCTGTGAACGGAAATCTCGAAGAAAAAACCCGGGAGTTTTTTTCAGAAGAGAAAGGTGTCGAATCTATCGAGGATGCGATTGCAGGGGCGAAAGACATCATCGCTGAAGTTGTCTCCGATGACGCAGACAGCCGCAAATGGATTCGGAATGAAACCTATAAATCTGGATCCATCGATTCATCCGTAAAAAATGAAGAGCAGGATGAGAAGAATGTTTATGAGATGTATTATGAGTATTCCGAGCCAGTCAATAAAGTGGTGCCGCACAGAATCCTTGCGCTAAACCGCGGTGAAAAAGAAGATTTGTTGAGGGTTTCAATAAAGCCAAAAACAGATGTCATCATGAGCTTTTTGCAGCGTAAATGGGTTACTAAAAATCACTCTATCACAGCTGCTTCAGTAACAGAAGCGATCGAGGATGCATATAAGCGTCTGATTCAGCCGTCAATCGAACGCGAGATCAGGAATGAACTGACAGAAAAAGCTGAAGAGCAAGCAATTCACATCTTCTCGGAAAACCTCAGAAAGCTGCTTTTGCAGCCTCCGTTAAAAGGGAAGGTTGTTCTCGGGGTAGACCCGGCATTCAGAACGGGATGTAAACTGGCTGCCGTAGATGAAACAGGAAAAGTTTTGTCGATCGGTGTGATTTACCCTCATACCTCTGGCTCGAAAAATACTGAGGCAAAGGACAAATTCATTAAAGTCCTGAAAGAGTATGATGTGGAAATGGTTGCAATCGGTAACGGAACTGCTTCCAGGGAAACAGAACAATTCGTTTCAGACATCCTGAAAGAGATGGATAAAGAAATTTATTATCTTATTGTTAATGAAGCAGGCGCGAGTGTCTATTCCGCATCCGATCTTGCCCGCGAAGAATTCCCTAACTTTCAGGTAGAAGAACGAAGTGCGGTATCGATTGCCCGCAGATTGCAGGACCCGCTTGCGGAGCTTGTTAAAATCGATCCGAAATCCGTCGGTGTCGGTCAATATCAGCATGATGTCAGCCAGAAAAAACTATCCGAGTCGCTGACATTCGTTGTTGAGACGGCAGTTAACCAGGTAGGCGTCAATGTGAATACAGCTTCATCTTCTTTATTGCAGTACGTATCTGGCCTTTCAAAAACAGTGGTCAATAACATAGTAAAGAAGCGAGAAGAAGAAGGAAAGTTTACGAGCAGGACTCAGTTGAAGAAAATTCCGCGCCTCGGGGCCAAGACCTATGAACAGGCAATTGGATTCTTGCGTGTCATTGATGGGAAAGAACCTCTTGACCGGACCGGCATCCACCCGGAAAGTTATGGTGAGGTAAAACAGCTCCTTGATAGCCTGGGATTCAAAACAAAGGATTTAGGCACTCGGGATTTGAAGGACGCGCTTGCTAAAATCAACATCGATCAAACAGCAGATGAACTAGGAATCGGAAAACTTACGCTGAAGGATATTATCGATGCACTCATAAGGCCTGAAAGGGATCCGCGAGATGAGCTTCCGGCGCCACTTTTGAAAAAGGATGTATTGAAGCTAGAGGACCTAAAAACGGGAATGGAGCTTCAAGGTACTGTACGGAACGTGGTTGACTTCGGTGCATTCGTTGATATTGGTGTAAAACAAGATGGACTGGTCCATATATCAAAACTAAGCAATCGATTCGTAAAACACCCGCTGGATATTGTATCCGTTGGGGATGTAGTCACGGTATGGGTGGACAGTGTCGATCAGAAAAAAAGGTCGCGTCGCCTTGACGATGCTTAAGCCTGACCAGGCATAATACAGAAGACTGCAGGGATTCCTGCAGTCTTCTAATCGTTTAAATTTTGTTTATTTCTATAAAAGTACCAACATTGGTTTAAAAGTTTGATTTGATACCGATTTTTCTCATAGAAGGCTCGTTTCATTTGATTCTGAAACCAGACAGGCATGGCAATACCTCCTTAAGATAATGCGTTAAAAGGTAACATTAATATATGCTATAATGGGTTGTCATGTTCTATAAAAGGCAGGCGTTTTAAAGATGACTGATCAAGAATTGCATAGTCTTGTAGTGACGATTTCCAATGAATACTTCCATAAGCCATTCAGGCATAAGGCATTCTTCAATCCAAGACTTCGGACAACTGGCGGCCGCTATATGCTGAGCAGCCACAACATTGAAATTAATAAAAAGTATTTTGAGCAGCTTGGCGAGGCGGAGTTGGTTGGGATCATCAAGCATGAACTTTGCCATTACCATCTTCATATAGAAGGAAAAGGCTACAAGCATCGCGATAAAGATTTTCGAGATCTATTAAAGAAGGTAGATGCCCCGAGGTTTTGTTCTGTTCTTCCGGAGGAGAAAAAAGAGAAGGGCGAAACAGAAGTTCGTTTTTTATCAGTGCAGCAGCTGTAAGTTATCCTATCGTCGCAAAAAATCTATCAATACCTTGAAATACGTGTGTGGAAAATGCCGGGGGAAGCTGATAAAGGTGAAGGAAATGACTGTAGAATAAGGCTTTGAGGGCTTCTGAAAAAGAAATAAAAAACTTATCAAAAACACCCTTGACTTTTGCTGGGCAGCTCCCTATAATAGTAAGAGTCGACAAGACAACGACATCGAAAATTAAAGTTATTCCGCAGTAGCTCAGTGGTAGAGCACTCGGCTGTTAACCGAGCGGTCGTAGGTTCGAATCCTACCTGCGGAGCCATTAATTTTTAAGGTATGGGGAAGTACTCAAGAGGCTGAAGAGGCGCCCCTGCTAAGGGTGTAGGTCGGGTAACCGGCGCGAGGGTTCAAATCCCTCCTTCTCCGCCAGAACCTTTTAAATGGCCCCTTGGTCAAGCGGTTAAGACACCGCCCTTTCACGGCGGTAACACGGGTTCGAATCCCGTAGGGGTCACCAAGATTATTTCGCGACAGCGAAAGTAATATTATAATTCCATATCTGGTCCCGTGGTGTAGCGGTTAACATGCCTGCCTGTCACGCAGGAGATCGCCGGTTCGATCCCGGTCGGGACCGCCATTTTATTGGGCTATAGCCAAGCGGTAAGGCATCGCACTTTGACTGCGACATGCGTTGGTTCGAATCCAGCTAGCCCAGCCATTTTTGAGCCATTAGCTCAGTCAGTTGCTCGCTTCATTGAACAACATCAGCGGCAACTTGCGAGGAAGACCGAAGGTCTTTTGAGCACAGGATTTCAAACAAAACTTGTTTAGGGTTTTGTTTAATACGAGCCATTAGCTCAGTCGGTAGAGCATCTGACTTTTAATCAGAGGGTCGAAGGTTCGAGTCCTTCATGGCTCACCAAAGTTTTTTCGCACCAGCGAAAATAACTTTCCTTAATTTTCGCTTCGGCGAATGAATATCAATATGCGGGTGTGGCGGAATTGGCAGACGCACCAGACTTAGGATCTGGCGCCGCAAGGCGTGGGGGTTCGACTCCCTTCACCCGCACCATTAATTACCTGTTTAATAATGAATCTCGATTAGTTATTATATAATCCTGTCATGTTTTGCGGTCGTGGCGGAATGGCAGACGCGCTAGGTTGAGGGCCTAGTGGGGGCAACCCCGTGGAGGTTCAAGTCCTCTCGGCCGCACCAAAAAAAGTGTTGACACCTTTTATCGGGTGTGGTAAGATATAAAAGTTGCTATTAAAAACAATGCGCCCGTAGCTCAATTGGATAGAGCGTCTGACTACGGATCAGAAGGTTATGGGTTCGACTCCTTTCGGGCGCGCCATTATTTTTTCCTTAATAACGGGGAGTAGCTCAGCTTGGTAGAGCACTTGGTTTGGGACCAAGGGGTCGCAGGTTCGAATCCTGTCTTCCCGACCATTCAGTATTTCAACTTTATATGCGGGTGTAGTTTAGTGGTAAAACCTCAGCCTTCCAAGCTGATGATGAGAGTTCGATTCTCTTCACCCGCTCCAATTTCATTGTTCTTTGAAAACTAAACAAACAAGCGTCAACAAACAATATTTATAGTGACTTCTATTATATAGTTGATCACTAGCCAACGTTTTAAATTATGAGCTAAACTCATACTCTTTCTTGGAGAGTTTGATCCTGGCTCAGGACGAACGCTGGCGGCGTGCCTAATACATGCAAGTCGAGCGGATCTTCATTAGCTTGCTTTTGAAGATCAGCGGCGGACGGGTGAGTAACACGTGGGCAACCTGCCTGTAAGACTGGGATAACTTCGGGAAACCGGAGCTAATACCGGATAATCCTTTCCCTCTCATGAGGGGAAGCTGAAAGACGGTTTCGGCTGTCACTTACAGATGGTACGCGGCGCATTAGCTAGTTGGTGAGGTAACGGCTCACCAAGGCAACGATGCGTAGCCGACCTGAGAGGGTGATCACCACACTGGGACTGAGACACGGTACCAGACTCCTACGGGAGGCAGCAGTAGGGAATCTTCCGCAATGGACGAAAGTCTGACGGAGCAACGCCGCGTGAACGATGAAGGCTTTCGGGTCGTAAAGTTCTGTTGTCAGGGAAGAACAAGTATCGGAGTAACTGCCGGTACCTTGACGGTACCTGACCAGAAAGCCACGGCTAACTACGTGCCAGCAGCCGCGGTAATACGTAGGTGGCAAGCGTTGTCCGGAATTATTGGGCGTAAAGCGCGCGCAGGCGGTTCCTTAAGTCTGATGTGAAAGCCCCCGGCTCAACCGGGGAGGGTCATTGGAAACTGGGGAACTTGAGTGCAGAAGAGGAGAGCGGAATTCCACGTGTAGCGGTGAAATGCGTAGAGATGTGGAGGAACACCAGTGGCGAAGGCGGCTCTCTGGTCTGTAACTGACGCTGAGGCGCGAAAGCGTGGGGAGCGAACAGGATTAGATACCCTGGTAGTCCACGCCGTAAACGATGAGTGCTAAGTGTTAGAGGGTTTCCGCCCTTTAGTGCTGCAGCAAACGCATTAAGCACTCCGCCTGGGGAGTACGGCCGCAAGGCTGAAACTCAAAGGAATTGACGGGTACACAAGCGGTGGAGCATGTGGTTTAATTCGAAGCAACGCGAAGAACCTTACCAGGTCTTGACATCCTCTTGATTTCCCTAGAGATAGGGCGTTCCCCTTCGGGGGACAGAGTGACAGGTGGTGCATGGTTGTCGTCAGCTCGTGTCGTGAGATGTTGGGTTAAGTCCCGCAACGAGCGCAACCCTTGATCTTAGTTGCCAGCATTCAGTTGGGCACTCTAAGGTGACTGCCGGTGACAAACCGGAGGAAGGTGGGGATGACGTCAAATCATCATGCCCCTTATGACCTGGGCTACACACGTGCTACAATGGATGGAACAAAGGGTCGCGAAGCCGCGAGGTCGAGCCAATCCCATAAATCCATTCTCAGTTCGGATTGCAGGCTGCAACTCGCCTGCATGAAGCCGGAATCGCTAGTAATCGCGGATCAGCATGCCGCGGTGAATACGTTCCCGGGCCTTGTACACACCGCCCGTCACACCACGAGAGTTTGTAACACCCGAAGTCGGTGGGGTAACCTTTATGGAGCCAGCCGCCTAAGGTGGGACAGATGATTGGGGTGAAGTCGTAACAAGGTAGCCGTATCGGAAGGTGCGGCTGGATCACCTCCTTTCTAAGGATATTGCCGTAAAGGCAATCGGAATGCGAACCTTCTGGTTCGTACTGTGGATGTAATCCACATAGTTGACTTTTGTTTGTTTAGTTTTGAGGGAGCAATTGCCTCAAGACTTTTTTGTTCCTTGAAAACTAGATAATCGTAAGTAAGAAGAACCAAGAAAAAACCGAGTGATCGCCATTTTAGTTTTTCTCTCTATTTAATAGAGAAATGACCTTTTAGGTTAAGTTAGAAAGGGCGCACGGTGGATGCCTTGGCACTAGGAGCCGATGAAGGACGGGACTAACACCGATATGCTTCGGGGAGCTGTAAGTAAGCTTTGATCCGGAGATTTCCGAATGGGGAAACCCACTGTTCGTAATGGAACAGTATCTTTACCTGAATACATAGGGTATTGAAGGCAGACCCGGGGAACTGAAACATCTAAGTACCCGGAGGAAGAGAAAGCAAACGCGATTCCCTGAGTAGCGGCGAGCGAAACGGGACATAGCCCAAACCAAGAGGCTTGCCTCTTGGGGTTGTAGGACACTCAACATGGAGTTACAAAGGAACGGGGTAGATGAAGTGGTCTGGAAAGGCCGTCATAGAAGGTAAAAACCCTGTAGTTGAAACTTCGTTCCCTCCTGAGTGGATCCTGAGTACGGCGGGACACGAGAAATCCCGTCGGAAGCTGGGAGGACCATCTCCCAAGGCTAAATACTCCCTAGTGACCGATAGTGAACCAGTACCGTGAGGGAAAGGTGAAAAGCACCCCGGAAGGGGAGTGAAATAGATCCTGAAACCGTGTGCCTACAAGTAGTCAGAGCCCGTTCATGGGTGATGGCGTGCCTTTGTAGAATGAACCGGCGAGTTACGATCCCATGCAAGGTTAAGTTGAGAAGACGGAGCCGCAGCGAAAGCGAGTCTGAATAGGGCGAATTAGTATGTGGTCGTAGACCCGAAACCAGGTGATCTACCCATGTCCAGGGTGAAGGTTGGGTAACACCAACTGGAGGCTTGAACCCACGCACGTTGAAAAGTGCGGGGATGAGGTGTGGGTAGCGGAGAAATTCCAATCGAACTTGGAGATAGCTGGTTCTCTCCGAAATAGCTTTAGGGCTAGCCTCACGTTGTAAGAGTCTTGGAGGTAGAGCACTGTTTGGACTAGGGGCCCTCATCGGGTTACCGAATTCAGACAAACTCCGAATGCCAAAGACTTATCCGTGGGAGTCAGACTGCGAGTGATAAGATCCGTAGTCAAAAGGGAAACAGCCCAGACCACCAGCTAAGGTCCCAAAGTATACGTTAAGTGGAAAAGGATGTGGAGTTGCTTAGACAACCAGGATGTTGGCTTAGAAGCAGCCACCATTTAAAGAGTGCGTAATAGCTCACTGGTCGAGTGACTCTGCGCCGAAAATGTACCGGGGCTAAACGTATCACCGAAGCTGTGGATTGACATCTTAGATGTCAGTGGTAGGAGAGCGTTCTAAGGGCGTTGAAGTCAGACCGTAAGGACTGGTGGAGCGCTTAGAAGTGAGAATGCCGGTATGAGTAGCGAAAGATGGGTGAGAATCCCATCCACCGAATGCCCAAGGTTTCCTGAGGAAGGCTCGTCCTCTCAGGGTTAGTCGGGACCTAAGCCGAGTACCGAAAGGCGTAGGCGATGGACAACAGGTTGATATTCCTGTACCACCTCTTTATCGTTTGAGCAATGGGGGGACGCAGTAGGATAGGGTAAGCGCGCTGTTGGATATGCGCGTCTAAGCAGTAAGGCTGCAAGTGAGGCAAATCCCGCTTGCGTGAAGGCTGAGCTGTGACAGCGAGGGAAATATAGTACCGAAGTTCCTGATTTCACACTGCCAAGAAAAGCCTCTAGCGAGATAAAAGGTGCCCGTACCGCAAACCGACACAGGTAGGCGAGGAGAGAATCCTAAGGTGAGCGAGAGAACTCTCGTTAAGGAACTCGGCAAAATGACCCCGTAACTTCGGGAGAAGGGGTGCTCATTTGGGTGAATAGCCTAGATGAGCCGCAGTGAATAAGTACCAGGCGACTGTTTAGCAAAAACACAGGTCTCTGCGAAGCCGCAAGGCGAAGTATAGGGGCTGACGCCTGCCCGGTGCTGGAAGGTTAAGAGGAGGGGTTAGCTCACGCGAAGCTCTGAATCGAAGCCCCAGTAAACGGCGGTAACTATAACGGTCCTAAGGTAGCGAAATTCCTTGTCGGGTAAGTTCCGACCCGCACGAAAGGCGTAACGATCTGGGCACTGTCTCAACGAGAGACTCGGTGAAATTATAGTACCTGTGAAGATGCAGGTTACCCGCGACAGGACGGAAAGACCCCGTGGAGCTTTACTGTAGCCTGATATTGAATTTTGGTACAGCTTGTACAGGATAGGTAGGAGCCTGAGAAACCGGAGCGCCAGCTTCGGTGGAGGCGCTGGTGGGATACTACCCTGGCTGTATTGAAATTCTAACCCACGCCCCTGATCGGGGCGGGAGACAGTGTCAGGTGGGCAGTTTGACTGGGGCGGTCGCCTCCTAAAGAGTAACGGAGGCGCCCAAAGGTTCCCTCAGAATGGTTGGAAATCATTCGCAGAGTGTAAAGGCACAAGGGAGCTTGACTGCGAGACCTACAAGTCGAGCAGGGACGAAAGTCGGGCTTAGTGATCCGGTGGTTCCGCATGGAAGGGCCATCGCTCAACGGATAAAAGCTACCCCGGGGATAACAGGCTTATCTCCCCCCAAGAGTCCACATCGACGGGGAGGTTTGGCACCTCGATGTCGGCTCATCGCATCCTGGGGCTGTAGTCGGTCCCAAGGGTTGGGCTGTTCGCCCATTAAAGCGGTACGCGAGCTGGGTTCAGAACGTCGTGAGACAGTTCGGTCCCTATCCGTCGTGGGCGCAGGAAATTTGAGAGGAGCTGTCCTTAGTACGAGAGGACCGGGATGGACGCACCGCTGGTGTACCAGTTGTCTTGCCAAAGGCATCGCTGGGTAGCTATGTGCGGACGGGATAAGTGCTGAAAGCATCTAAGCATGAAGCCCCCTCAAGATGAGATTTCCCATAGCGCAAGCTAGTAAGAACCCTGAAAGATGATCAGGTTGATAGGTCAGAGGTGGAAGCGCGGTGACGTGTGGAGCTGACTGATACTAATCGTTCGAGGACTTAACCAAATTAGATGACTCGTTTTTCTTGAATTCTTCTTACACATTATCTAGTTTTGAGGGAATAAAACCTCAAACCAAATAGTCTGGTGGCGATAGCGAGAAGGTCACACCCGTTCCCATACCGAACACGGAAGTTAAGCTTCTCAGCGCCGATGGTAGTTGGGGGTTTCCCCCTGTGAGAGTAGGACGCCGCCGGGCTGTTTGAACAATTTAATGGATTAGCTTTTAATATTATCGACGCGGGGTGGAGCAGTTCGGTAGCTCGTCGGGCTCATAACCCGAAGGTCGCAGGTTCAAATCCTGCCCCCGCAATAATCCATCTTTTCATACATTTTGGTCCCGTGGTGTAGCGGTTAACATGCCTGCCTGTCACGCAGGAGATCGCCGGTTCGATCCCGGTCGGGACCGCCATTTTTATAGTTTGGTAGTTTATCAGGACGAAACAAGGTTTCGTTTTTTTTATTGCCTGAAAAGGAAAAATTGCTGGTTTTTTTGCTCGTCCTTGATAAATCGTGTAAACTACATATAGAATCTTCATCCTTAGGAGACTTCCTAAGGTTTTTTATCTTTTAGGGGAAGTAAACTTTTGAACTTAGATAAGTGTCTGTGTCTGAATAAGGGACTTGCGCTTTTCATTATAAAATTGATTATTAGTTAGGTGATATAAATGGCGAGTTATCAATTCATTTCAAAGCAACCAGAAGAAACAAAAGATTTTGCCAAGAGGCTTGCTGGTCTTCTTCAAGCCGGGGATGTGATTGCCCTTGAAGGGGATTTAGGTGCAGGGAAGACGACTTTTACAAAAGGCCTTGCAGAAGGATTGGGAATCACCAGGAATGTGAACAGTCCTACTTTTACAATTATCAAGGAGTACCAGGGACGTCTTCCTTTGTACCATATGGATGTATACCGTGTGGAAGATGCCTTTGAAGATCTTGGTTTTGAAGAATACTTTGAAGGTAATGGGGTGACGGTCGTAGAATGGGCTCATTTAATTGGAGCTCAGTTGCCTGAAGAGCGATTGCTCCTTCAATTATTTCTTGATGAAGATGGCGCTAGAAGAATCGTTGCTGAGCCAAGGGGCAATCGATATGAAGAATTATGTAAGGAGATTTTTTAAATGAAGGTATTATCGATTGATACGTCCAATTATGTTTTAGGTATTGGTTTGCTTGATGGTGAGAACGTTTTGGGCGAGTATATCTCCAATATAAAAAAAGAATCACTCCGTACGAGTCATGCCTGCAATTCAGACATTGATGGCAGAGTGTAATATAAAGCCTGGGGATCTATCGAAGATTGTTGTCGCTGAAGGACCTGGATCATACACTGGTGTCCGGATTGGAGTGACGATCGCGAAAACAATGGCCTGGACATTGAAGATTCCGTTATCAGGCGTCTCGAGCCTTGAGGCTGCAGCAGCAACGTCTGGCCGTTATTTTGACGGGTATGTTTCTCCGTTCTTTGATGCGAGGAGAGGACAAATTTATACAGGTTTATATAAGTTTGTGAATCAAAACTTACATATTGTGAAAGAAGACCAGCTTGTCATGTCAGCTGATTGGGTAAAAGCCTTAAATGAAAAGAACAGCAGAATTTTGTTCACGAGCAATGATTTGATACTCCATGAAGAGGTCATCAAGGAGGAGCTTGGCGACAAGGCAATTTTTGCAGCTATCACAGAACAGAATCCTAGACCTGCAGAGCTTGCATTATTGGGACGGGATAAAGAGGCTGTTGACCTGCATACATTCGTTCCTAATTATATCCGCCTGGCAGAAGCAGAGGCTAATTGGCTGAAAGCACAAAAGACTAAAAGTTGAGTGGGAAGAGAAGATGAATAAAACGATAACGATCCGCAATATGACGGTTGATGATCTGGATCAAGTGATGGAAGTAGAGGTTAATTCCTTTACCATTCCATGGAGCAGGGAAGCATTTTTCAATGAATTGACGAAGAATCAGTTTGCACAGTATCTAATAGTAGAAGTGGACCAGAAGGTAGTCGGCTACTGTGGAGTGTGGATCATCATTGATGAGGCACATATTACAAATATTGCCGTGCTTCCGGAATACAGAGGATTGAAGCTGGGTGGGGCGCTTATGGGCAAGGTAATGGAACTGGCTCGTGAGTTCGGCGTATTAAGAGTGACGCTTGAAGTCAGGGTTAGCAATGGAAGGGCCCAAAAACTTTATCGCAAGTTTGGATTTGAAGAAGGGGCTATTAGAAAACAGTATTATACAGACAATATGGAAGACGCTTTAGTAATGTGGGTGAATTTATAATGACAAAAGATCAATTAATAATGGGAATAGAGACGAGCTGTGATGAGACGGCTATAGCGATTGTGAAAAATGGACGGGAAATCCTTGCGAATGTCGTCGCCTCTCAGATTGAGAGTCATAAGCGATTCGGCGGCGTAGTTCCAGAGATTGCATCAAGGCATCATGTTGAACAGATTACGCTTGTATTAGAAGAAGCATTAGCACAGGCAAATGTGGATATTAAAGACCTGGATGCCATTGCGGTAACGAAAGGACCAGGCCTGGTGGGTGCATTATTAATCGGGGTAAACGCAGCCAAAGCGCTGGCGTTTGCGAATGGCATTCCACTGATTGGTGTACATCATATTGCCGGCCATATTTATGCGAACCGGCTTGTAACGGAGATGAACTTCCCGCTGCTGTCACTTGTAGTTTCTGGCGGGCACACGGAGCTCGTATATATGAAGGAGCACGGTCATTTCGAGGTTATTGGCGAGACAAGGGATGACGCAGCAGGTGAAGCCTATGATAAGGTTGCAAGGACATTGCATCTTCCATATCCGGGTGGGCCGCATATCGACAGACTTGCTCATGAAGGAAAGGCGACAATTGACCTCCCCCGTGCATGGCTAGAGGAAGGCTCTTATGATTTTAGCTTTAGCGGGCTGAAATCGGCTGTGATCAATGTTGTGCATAACGCAAGGCAAAAGGGTGAAGAAATTGCTCCTGAAGAACTAGCAGCCAGTTTCCAGGCAAGCGTTATAGATGTACTTGTCACTAAAACTCAAAAAGCTGTGAAGGAATATGGAGTAAAACAGGTTCTGCTTGCTGGAGGAGTTGCGGCGAATAGAGGTTTGAGGGAGAAATTATCCACAGATTTTGCTGATTCAGATGTGGAAATTGTTATTCCACCATTGTCTTTATGCACAGATAATGCTGCGATGATTGCAGCTGCAGGAAGTGTTTTTTATGAAAAAGGCCAACGCGCCGATTTAACTTTGAATGGAAATCCAGGTCTAGAGATAACTATCCACAACTAAAGTCGTAAATGAAAAAAAATGTTGTCAGACTCTTCTGTGGATATGTGGGTGTTTTACCTACACAATTGTGTATAATGTGGAAAACTCTCTGGATAAGCTATAAATCAATCTTTACTATATGAATAACTATGTGAACAAAAAGTCCCGGTTTTTAAATCGGGACTTTTTTGTGGATTATTTGGAGGAAAATTAAAGAATTTAATATAAAAAATGATTTTCAATGCCATTTTACAAAAGAGAAGTTGAATGTAGACAACAATTTAAACAATTAAAATCACTTTTATAGCGAAAATCTAATTTTTATAGCGAAATTCTTGATAATATAGTGAAAATCTAATTTTTATAGCGAAAACGAAAATAATATAGCGAAAATCACATTTTTATAGCGAATTGGAAATTTCATTTGTTTTTTTCCAATTTTATATGAGACTAAATTAAGCTTAGGTCTAGAATGGATTTTCTGTACAAAAAACCGGACACAACCATGCCCGGTTTTTTCTAAATACTAAGCCAGCTCTGTCCACTCTTCCATCAATTCATCGAGTGTCTCTTTTGTGGCTTCAATTTTGCTATTGATTTCTCCAGCTTTTTCGTGATCCTGGAAGATTTCAGGATCACAAAGCAATTCTTCATATTCAGCGACTTCCAACTCTAGCTGTTCAATTCTTGCTTCCACTTCTTCCATGCGGCGTTTGCGCTGGCGTTCGAGTTTTTTGGCTTCTTTGTCCTGTTGGTAGGAGGTCTTGTCTTGCTTTGAGTTGTCCACAGCACTTCCTGAAGCTTTGGCGGCCTGCTCGGCCAGTGCTTTCAGCTCTTCCTGCTCAAGCTTTTTCTCTACGTAATAATCGTAATCGCCAAGGTATTCAGTTGAGCCACCACGGTCTAGCTCAAGGACCTTTGTCGCAATCCTGTTGATAAAATAGCGGTCATGTGAGACGAACAGGATGGTACCTGGATAATCAATAAGTGCATTCTCAAGGACTTCTTTGCTATCAAGGTCGAGGTGGTTTGTTGGCTCATCCAAAATAAGGAAATTTGAATATTGCAGCATCAGCTTGGCAAGTGCCAAGCGCGCTTTTTCGCCACCGCTCAGGGTGGAAACGATTTTTAGGACATCGTCTCCTGAGAATAAGAAGTTCCCCAGGACTGTACGTATCTCTTTTTCGGACTTCAATGGGTATTCATCCCAGAGTTCATTCAACACCTTTTTGTTCGAGCTAAGCTCTGCCTGTTCCTGATCATAGTAGCCAATCGATACATTGGAACCGTATTGAATATTCCCTGTAATCGAAGGCAGTTTCTCAACAATTGTTTTTAATAAAGTTGATTTACCAACGCCATTCGGTCCAACCAGTGCCGTGCTGTCTCCACGTGAAAGATTGAACGTGATATTTTCTGATACGATATCATTCTGATACCCGACAGCAAGTGTATCGGCTTTGAGAACATCATTACCGCTCTGGCGTTCGATTTGAAAGCTGAATGAGGCGGATTTTTCATCGCCCTTGGGCCTGTCCATGCGGTCTATTTTTTCAAGCTGTTTCCGGCGGCTCTGAGCACGCTTGGTTGTAGATGCCCTGGCCAGGTTCCTCTGGATAAAATCCTGAAGCTTGTTGATCTCATCCTGCTGTTTCTCAAAAAGTTTCAGATCACGTTCGTAATTCGCGGCTTTCTGTTCTAAATACGAGCTGTAATTGCCAGGAAACTTCGTCAGCTGGTGACGAGAGATTTCATAAACCTGGTTCACAACCTTATCAAGGAAGTAGCGATCGTGTGAAACGATCAGAATGGCTCCGTTATAGCCCTGCAAATACTGCTCAAGCCAGGACAGCGTGTCAATATCCAGGTGGTTCGTCGGTTCATCTAGAATCAAAATATCCGGACGGGTCAACAAAAGCTTCGCCAATGCGAGTCTAGTTTTCTGTCCACCGCTTAAAGTGGATATTTTTGTGGAATAATCAAAAGAATGGAAGTTCAGACCGTGCAGGACGGAACGAATATCGGCTTCATACTGGTAGCCGCCTTTTTCCTTGAACTGAACCTGAAGCAAGTCATAATCTTTCAAAACCCTGTCGTATTCTGTCTGGTTGGAGAGAATGTCAGGATCCGACATTTTTTCTTCCAATCTGCGTAAGTCTTTTTCCATGCTGTGCAGATGGTCAAAAACAGCCAGCATTTCATCCCAGATGCTTTTTTCGGATTCAAGTCCGGTATTCTGAGCGAGATAGCCAATCATTGTCCCTTTAGGACGGATGATTTCACCGCCATCATGAGCTTCATACCCGGCGATGATCTTCAGCAGGGTTGATTTTCCTGCGCCATTCCTTCCAACAAGCGCGACACGGTCGTTGGTCTGTATTTCAAACTTTATATTCGATAAAATAAGATCAGCAGCAAAATATTTTGATAGCTGATTAACCTGTAATAAAATCATTATTTTTCACCTCTATTGCCTTAGAGATAGTGTAACTCAATAATATAGGCACGGCAATATGTGTGAACTGCGATAGGGGGATAGTGTAACCCTGAGTATTGTGAATACTGAAACAAAGTTCACACACAAGTTTGACAAAATAGTGTATCATTTGATAGAAAGGAGCTTACATATGGCAGAATTTACTCACTTTAATGAAGAGGGCAGAGCGAAAATGGTCGATGTCAGTGAAAAACCAGAGACGGTCCGCACAGCAGTCGCCCATTCAAGCATAACCGTGAACGAAGATATATATAGTAGAATCACTGAAAATAAGATGAAAAAAGGGGATGTACTGGCTGTCGCGCAGGTAGCGGGCATCATGGCAGCAAAAAAGACATCTGAAATCATCCCAATGTGCCACCCTATTCCTTTGACAGGGATTGACCTTTCATTCGATTGGGAGCAAAATGGTAATGACTATATCTTAAATATCGCCGCAGCTGTAAAAACAAAAGGGAATACAGGTGTAGAAATGGAAGCGTTAACAGCAGCTTCAGCATGTGCGCTGACTGTTTATGATATGTGCAAGGCCGTTGATAAAGGCATGGTGATTGGCAAGACGTATCTGGTCGAAAAAACCGGCGGTAAAAACGGTGATTTCAAGAGAGAAGAAAAGTTGAGATAGAAATACGGACAGGGTGGAGGATGGAGAATGACGAATGATGCTATGAAGATTCCGCAGGCAACCGCAAAACGTTTGCCACTGTATTACCGGTTCTTATTGAACTTGCATTCTTCAGGAAAGCAAAGGGTATCATCCGCGGAGCTAAGTGAAGCGGTAAAAGTGGATTCAGCAACAATCCGAAGAGATTTTTCCTACTTTGGAGCTTTAGGTAAAAAGGGATACGGCTACAATGTGAATTACCTGCTTTCCTTTTTCCGTAAGACATTGGATCAGGATGAACTGACGAAGGTTGCCTTGATTGGTGTCGGTAATCTGGGAACAGCATTTTTGAATTATAATTTTTCAAAAAACAATAATACTAAAATTGAGATTGCTTTTGATGTGGATCCTGGTAAGGTTAACACGAAGATCGGCGACGTGGCAGTGTATCACATGGATGATCTTGACAGGGTTGTCGTCGAGGAAGGAATCCAGGTGGCTATCTTGACTGTTCCTTCAGCGGTAGCACAGCCGATAACAGACCGATTGGTGCAGGCGAATATCAAGGGAATTCTGAACTTCACGCCGGCAAGGCTGAATGTGCCGCCTTCCATCAGAATCCATCACATTGATTTGGCGGTTGAATTGCAGTCATTGATTTATTTCTTAAAACATTATCCAACAGATACGGAAACAACTGAATCAGTGGAATAAAAAAATAGCTCCTTGCTGAAGGAGCTATTTTTTCTGTACATTCTTCAGTTTGAAATGGAACATGATCATTCTAATGCCTGATCCAAAATCGAACGTGGCTAGGGCAACAAGTAAATAGCTAAAGAATCCCCAGCCTGTCTCGGTTACATTCTGGATGGCAAAATAGGTAAACAAGCTGCCTAACAAGATGTAGACAATGCCTGAGAATAAAGGCGATTGCTTCATAACTTAAAATCCCCCAATAAAGCTTTGAATTTTCTCTGCTTCTTTTATCATTCTCTCAATGTCTTCCCTAAATACAGATTGAAGCAGGACAACCATTGTATTCATAGTAACGTGGGCGATTATCGGCACGATGATCCGTTTCGTTTTGACATAAAGGAAAGCAAAGGTGAAGCCCATCGCTGAGTACAGGATCACATGCTCCGGCTCCATATGCGCAAGCGCAAAAATGACAGAGCTGATCAGCGCGGAGAAAAAGAAATTCATTTTCTTATGCAGACTGCCAAATATGATTTTACGAAAGACGATTTCCTCTAATATTGGGCCGATAATTGAGCTGACCAAAATGATGACTGGGAACATTTCAATCAGTTTAATGATTTCCTGTGTATTCTCCGAGCCCATTTCGATGCCAAGCATATTTTCGATGTTGGCAGCTATTGATTGTGCGAACAGAGCAAGGAATACACCTGCGAAAGCCCAGGCAGCAGAACTTGCCGGAGATGAAGCATCACGTAGGTCAGCCTCTGTCTTGCGTTCTTTCCTTAGAAGCAGAAGCACGATCACAAGTGTCAGTGAAAAGCTGATTACGAGCCAGTATGGAATTGAGAGTGTCTCCATTTCCTCAAGGCTTTTTCCCATTGCAGCTCCGATAATGGCAACAATCGGGATGCCAATCAAGCTAGAAAGCTGCATGGCAATATAGGCAATAATGACGTACCAGTATTCCTTTTTCAATAGGATAATCTCCTTCTATTCGGATCGGTTTATGTGTATGCCATAAAATCTTTAATAAAGAATGTTATCTATCCATTTTACTAGTAATCATCAGGAAAGTTCAAATATCAGGGTGTCATTTGAATGTTTTGGTTAAAATTCCTTTGAACTGGCATACTCTTTAAGGTGTCCTTTTTTTGCCAGGCATACTTCCAAAGCACGAAATATAGGACTTGCTGTCGAAGGGAAAGAGGTTAGATTTAACTGCTGAATTTTATAAAAAAAGTTAGGCTTCACACTTGCAAAAAAAATTGAGATTCATTATTATATAAATTGTGTTAGCACTCTATCGAGGAGAGTGCTAATAAAAAATTCTACATATAATTTGAGGAGGTTGTTTCACTTGATCAAGCCACTAGGAGATCGCATTATTATCGAGCTTGTTGAGTCTGAAGAAAAAACTGCAAGCGGTATCGTTTTACCCGACACAGCGAAAGAAAAACCTCAAGAAGGTAAAGTCGTAGCTGTTGGAACTGGCCGTGTACTTGAAAACGGTGAGCGCATTGCTCTTGAAGTTGAAGTCGGTAACCGCATTATCTTCTCAAAATACGCAGGCACAGAAGTGAAGTACCAGGGAACTGAGTACCTGATCCTACGTGAAAACGACATTCTAGCAGTAGTGGAATAGAAAAGCGCAGGCGACTGCCCAAATCCGACAAGCGCTGGAGGTCCTGACAGTGAAGTCGTTCTTTGACTTCATTGGCTGGACCGAAGCAACTCGAGGAGTTAGGAGCCGCAGCTAGACAAGCGACTCGAGGGACTAGGCGCTCGAGCTAGACACTAACAAAAGTGTAGTGGGATAACATATAAATTAAAAATTCTGAGGAGGTCTTTCTACAATGGCAAAAGAAATTAAGTTCAGTGAAGAAGCACGCCGCGCGATGCTTCGCGGGGTTGACTCTCTTGCAAATGCAGTAAAAGTAACTCTTGGACCAAAGGGACGCAACGTGGTTCTTGAGAAGAAATTCGGTTCACCGCTTATCACGAACGATGGCGTAACAATCGCAAAAGAAATCGAGCTTGAAGATGCATTCGAAAACATGGGTGCTAAGCTTGTTGCTGAAGTAGCGAGCAAGACGAACGACGTTGCTGGTGACGGTACAACTACTGCAACAGTTCTTGCTCAAGCGATGATTCGTGAAGGTCTTAAGAACGTAACTGCCGGCGCTAACCCAATGGGCATCCGCAAAGGTATGGAGAAGGCTGTTATTACAGCTGTTGAAGAGCTGAAGGCTATCTCTAAGCCAATCGAAGGCAAAGCTTCTATCGCACAAGTTGCTGCGATTTCTGCTGCTGACGAAGAAGTTGGCCAATTAATTGCTGAAGCGATGGAGCGCGTTGGCAACGACGGCGTTATCACAATCGAAGAATCTAAAGGCTTCACTACAGAATTGGACGTTGTTGAAGGTATGCAGTTCGACCGCGGATATGCATCTCCTTACATGGTAACTGATTCTGACAAGATGGAAGCAGTTCTTGAAAACCCATATATCTTGATCACTGACAAGAAAATCGGCAGCATCCAGGAAATCCTTCCTGTTCTTGAGCAGGTTGTACAGCAAGGCAAGCCATTATTGCTTGTTGCTGAAGATGTTGAAGGTGAAGCACTTGCTACATTAGTAGTCAACAAGCTTCGCGGAACATTCAACGCAGTAGCTGTTAAAGCTCCTGGCTTTGGTGACCGCCGTAAGGCTATGCTTGAAGACATCGCTGCATTAACTGGCGGTGAAGTGATCACTGAAGAGCTTGGACGTGACCTTAAGACTGCTACAATCACTTCTCTTGGACGCGCTTCTAAAGTGGTGGTTACGAAAGAAAACACAACAATCGTTGAAGGTGCTGGAGACAGCGCTCAAATCGCAAGCCGCGTAAACCAGATCCGCGTTCAAATGGAAGAAACAACTTCTGAATTTGACCGTGAAAAGCTGCAAGAGCGCCTTGCTAAGCTAGCTGGCGGTGTTGCAGTCATCAAGGTTGGTGCTGCTACTGAAACTGAATTGAAAGAACGCAAGCTTCGCATTGAAGATGCTCTTAACTCAACTCGCGCTGCAGTTGAAGAAGGAATTGTATCAGGCGGTGGCGTAGCGCTTCTGAACGTCTACAACAAAGTAGCTGGAATCCAGGCTGAAGGCGACGAAGCTACTGGCGTGAACATCGTCCTTCGTGCAATGGAAGAACCAGTTCGCCAAATCGCTCACAACGCTGGCCTTGAAGGATCAGTCATCGTTGAGCGCCTGAAGCGCGAAGAAGTCGGCACAGGCTTCAACGCTGCAACTGGCGAGTGGGTAAACATGATCGAATCCGGTATCGTGGACCCAACTAAAGTGACTCGTTATGCACTTCAAAACGCAGCATCCGTATCTGCAATGTTCTTGACTACTGAAGCAGTAGTTGCTGACATTCCAGAAGAAGGCGGCGTTGGCATGCCTGACATGAGCGGCATGGGCGGAATGGGCGGCATGATGTAATGACCGCTCAAGCCCTTGGTATATAAGGGGTTTGAAGTGATTTGCTAACAAAATGCTAACATAGGGGAATTTAAAAAGGGCTTCTCCTTAGCTGACCAAGCTAAGGGGAAGCTTTTTTTATTTCTAGTGTAAGAATGGTAAACACATCAATGGAAAGCCAGGGTGCAAAAAATAATGTCAAACGATAAATCTTGCAAATAGGAATCATTACGGTTTATACTGATTTAGTGATTCCGGAATCAATGTGTTATGTGGAATGTCATATCTTATAAGAGATGTTAATGAAAGTGAGGTTAAAGAGAAAAATGTTCTTAGATAGAACAAGGTGAGTATCCAATGCAGTAAAGATAAGGATCTACCGGAGGTTTTATGAATAATGGTGCTATTTTAGCAATTGTTTCATCTTTAATCTTCAGCATAATGAATGCACTAGTTAAAGAAGTTAGTGATACCATTCCTGTTGCTGAAATTGTATTTTTTAGAAGCATTATTGGAACAGTTTTAATTTACATACTCATGAAAAACAGTAAAGTTTCATTTTCTGCCACTGGAATTCCAATGCTTGCGTTGCGTGGACTGCTAGGTGCACTATATTTAATCGCCTATTTTTATACAATTTTTAAAATTCCGCTTGCTGATGCTAGTATTCTGGCCCACTTGTCACCATTTTTTGCTGTTGCCTTTTCTATTTTTCTTTTAAAGGAAAAGATTCCAAAGGGTGTTTTATACATAATGCCGCTTGCATTAATAGGAATGGTCTTGCTTGTAAAGCCATTTGAGTTTTCATCATACTCACTATACGCATTAATTGGAGTTATAAGCGCATTTTTTGCTGGGGCAGCCGCAACAAGCATCCGTTATTTAAGCAGCAGGCACCATTCATATGAAATTGTATTTTATTTTTTAGCTACCGCAACCGTAGTGTCCATACCAATGATTTGGAATAACATGGTTATACCTTCAATAAGAGACCTTTTCCTACTCATTTGCATAGGAGTCGTGTCATTAATAGGACAAATCTATTTAACGAAGTCGTTAACCCATGCAAATGTGATCGTAGTTGAGATTACTAGATATATTGGTATTGTGTTTAATGCAATGTGGGGGCTATTGTTTTGGGCAGAGGTACCCGACACGTTCACATTTCTAGGTGGTCTGCTGATCATTGCTTCATGTATTGCATTATCACGAATGAAAGATCACTCACCAGAGACTAAGCTTAATTAAAAAATTATAAGGACTAAATATACACTTTAAATCGTAATCATTACGTTTAGGAGGAAACTAGATGTTTAAGAAATTGTTTAAATTTAGTTTACTATTTACTTTGATATTAATTTTACTTTCAGCGTGCTCTTCAAAAGAAGGTTCTAACACAACAGGTGAAACAGAAGCTGAAAATAGCAAAGAGTTAACATTTCTTTCGAATTTCCCAAGTGATACAATGGATCCTCATTTAAACTGGACTCCACTAAGAGCAGGAATGGTTGAGACCCTTGTTAAGATTAACGAGGATTTAAAAATTGAGCCTTGGCTTGCTGAAGAATGGAACAGTGAAGATGGGCAAACATGGACATTTAAAATTAGAGAAAATGTAACATTCCAAAATGGAAGTAAGCTGGATGCTGAAGCTGTTAAAGCATCTTTTGAAAGATTAATGAAAGTTAGCGAATCCATGAAAAATGCATTAAAGATTCAATCTATGAATGCTAAAGGACAAACATTAACAATTACAACAGAAGTTCCATTGCCACAATTTCCTTCAGAGCTTGTTCATCCCAATGCTGCCGTTATTGATGTTAAAGATGAGAACTTTGAGCAGAAACCAGTTGGGACAGGACCGTTCGTGGTTGTTTCATTTGAAGCGGGTACTAAAGTTACTTTAGAGGCCATATGATCAATATTGGGATGGAAAACCAAATCTAAATGCTGTAACCCTTACATTTAATGAAGACGCAAATGCCCGTACTTTAGCATTACAATCAGGAGATGCAGATATTTCATTTAGACCAGCAATTGAGAGTATTGAAACGCTTCAAGATGATAAGGCGATCAAAACTGATGTTGCCCCAAGCAGTCGCACACACCTTCTGATGTTTAACACAAATACAGAAGCGTTAAGTGATGTCAAGGTAAGAAAAGCAATTGATGCAATGATTGACAGAGATGCCATTGTGCAAAGCATCATGGTCAATCAAGGTACTGTGGCTCATGGTCCATTTTTACCCGAATTTCCATTTTCGCCAGAATACGAACAAAAGCAATTTAATATGGACGTCGCAAAACAATATTTACAAGAAGCCGGCTATGAAATGGTAAATGGTGAAGCAGTAAAGAATGGAAAACCTCTCACGCTAACAGTTGTAACCTATTCTTATCGCCCAGAGTTACCATTAATTTCAGAACTTTTACAATCCAATGCAAAACAATTAGGAATTAAGATTGACATTCAAGTGGTAGAAAATATTGATGAATACTTGATGAGCAATAGTTGGGATTTAGCAACTTACAGTCTAAATACTGCTCCTAGAGGTGACGCTAGTTATTTCTTAAATTCAGTATATATGCCAGGTGGAGCAATGAACTTTGCTAAGCATGAACACAAGGGTCTTCAAACGATTATCAATGAATTAAATGGAACCATCGATGAAGAAAAGCGAATTGAATTGGCAAAAGAAGCCGTATCCCTCATTGATGAAGAATATTTACATTCTTCCATTGTCTATCCAAACATTTTTGTTGCTTATAAAGATAACGTAAAAAATTGGATGACAAATAAAAGCGAGTTCTACATGATTACGAAAGACTTAGGTGTGAAGTAATCGTGAAATTACTTTTTAAAAGGGTTATTGAATTAGTTATATTTTTATTCTTTCTCTCATTTGTTAGCTTTGTCCTAATGAAGCTTGCACCGGGAGACCCGGCAAGGTATATGTTAGATGTGATAGACGTTCAAACGACAGAAGATCAAATTGAGGAATTTAGAGAAGAAATGGGTTTTAATGACCCCGTTTATATTCAATATTTAAATTGGCTCAAACAATTTGTCCAATTTGATTTAGGGGATTCTTATATGACGAAGAAACCGGTGTTTGAGGAATTATGGAGCAGGTTTCCATCTACCCTCGGTATTACCCTTTCATCACTTATTGTCATGACGCTAATTGCTGTTCCGATTGGCACAATATCTGCCTTATATAAAGACAAATGGATCGATCATATTAGTAGAGCGCTCTCTTTAATTGGCGCAGCAGTTCCTAGCTTCTGGCTAGGACTGCTGTTTATTCAGTTCTTTTCAGTCAAGTTAGGATGGCTGCCCTCAATGGGGAAGGGAACATTCCAGCATATATTATTACCTTCTATAACACTTGGGATTGCCATGTCAGCAGTCTATATTCGTCTTCTCCGTTCGAGTTTATTAGAAACACTAGGTCAAGATTTTATTCGTTCAGCAAGGGCTAGAGGTTTGAGTAATAGCAGAATTTTTATTTTTCATGCATTTCGTTATAGCTTAATTCCTATCATTACGATATTTGGAGTAAGCTTAGGCAGTTTACTTGGAGGGACTGTTGTTATTGAAGTTCTTTTTGCCTACCCCGGTATAGGGAAGTTTGTAATCGAGGCAATAGGAAAACGAGACTATCCAGTTATTCAAGGATATATTCTTTTTATGGGCGGATTTGTTATTGCTATAAATATTCTTGTCGATTTATCTTATCGCTATCTTAATCCGGAGATTCGACTAAAGGAGGCAGATCGTCAATGATAGCAGTCCGCCAGACACTTGTGAAAATTTTGGATAGGTCACCATTAAAACTATATGGAATGGTTGCTTTAATTGGTGTTCTTTTCATACTTGTGCTTGGGGCTCCATTTATAGCACCCCATGATCCTACAGAGGTTCAGTTAAGCGAGAGATTAAAGCCAATGAGTTCGGAGTACTTATTTGGAACAGACCATATGGGAAGAGATATAGTATCGCGTATTCTCGTTGGTGCTCAAACAACAGTGGGAACAAGTATGCTTGTGCTAATACTTGCTCTTGGTATTGGCTTACCCATAGGGCTATTGTCTGGATATATCGGTGGTGCACTTGATCGATTTTTTATGAGAATCGTCGACGCTTTTTTAGCATTTCCTGACTTTATTATTGCGATTGTTCTAAGTGGGTTACTAGGTCCAGGCATGGTGAATCTTGTCGTGGCGTTAGTTACTGTGAAATGGGTTAACTATGCCCGATTAGTAAGAAGTACAGTCCTGTCAGAAAAACAAAAAGAGTACATTTCGGTTGCGAAGATTAATGGATTATCATCATTTACGATATTAAGAAAACATATAATTCCTCATGTAGTTGGAAATTTAGTGGTTTATGCTTCACTAGATCTTGGAAAAGTCATTTTGGTTATTGCTTCTCTCTCATATATTGGTCTAGGTGCTCAACCACCAACACCAGAGTGGGGAGCGATGCTAAATGAGGGGAGCAACTTTTTTCATAATGCACCACAGCTTATGTATATTCCAGGCCTCGCAATTATGCTCGTTGTCCTTATTTTAAATCTGCTAGGGGACTCCCTGAGAGATCTACTTGATGTCAAAAGTAAATAGGGGGAAAAATGGCTATCTTAGAAATTAATAACCTAACGATTAAACACGAAGATACTGCTCTTGTAAACCAGGTTAATATTTCAATTGGTGAAGGAGAATGGTGTGCGTTAGTTGGTGAGAGTGGAAGCGGTAAGAGTATTACAGCCTCCTCAATTGGTGGGATTTTGCCAAAAGAATTAAAGGTTGTTTCAGGCTCAATTTCTTATTGTGGAACAAACCTTACGAATCATACAGAAAAAGAGTATCGAAAAATTCGGGGTAAGGAAATCTCATATGTATTCCAGGATTACCAGGGTGCGTTTACACCATTCATAAAAATAGGCAAACAAATGGATGAACTGTTAATAACGCATACCCCTTTATCTAAACAAGCTAGGAAGGAAGCGTCATTGTCTATCTTTAATGAGGTCAATCTTCCTGCTGAACGTGTTTATAATAGTTATCCCTTCCAATTGAGTGGTGGACAACTACAAAGAGCTGCGATGGCAATGGCTGTTGTTTTAAAGCCTAAGCTGCTCATTGCAGATGAACCAACTACAGCGCTTGATAGTATGTCGGCTGTAAGAGTACTAGACATGATTGCAAAGTTGAGAAAGCAGACAGGCTGTGCAGTATTTTTTATCACACATGATTTAAGGCATGTAAAAAAATTTGCAAACCAGATTGCCATTATGAAAAAAGGAAAAATAGTGGAACAAGGAGGTAAAGAAAGTATTTTTAATAATCCACAGCATGATTATACAAAGCAATTATTTGCAGCGTTACCACCTCTTAGGGAAACACCGTCAAGACTATTTATGATGAATGAAAATCTTGTATAAGATTAATGGATAAAGGATGATTGTAAGTGATTGGATTAGCAGATAGAGCACTTACTTGTAAGGATGTTACAAAGAAATTCTCTTGTGGTCACAAAGCGGTTGATTCCGTGTCATTCCATATTAAAAAAGGTGAATGCTTAGGTTTAGTAGGGGAAAGTGGCAGTGGAAAAAGTACACTTGCTCGTTGCTTGTTACAACTAGAAAAAATGGACCAAGGTGAAATCTTTCTTGCCAATCAGCCTTTACATGGGATGAATAAGCGCTTATTGAGTAAAGCAAGAAGGCATATTCAAGCTGTCTTACAAAATCCAACCGCTTCTTTAAATCCGCGAATCAAAATTATAGATCAGGTAATGGAACCATTAGACGTTCAAAAAGAATATACTCCTTCATTCTTAAAAGAAATCGGTCATAATCGTCAAAAGGCAGCACATTATTTAATGGAGATGGTAGGAGTTCCATCAAAATATTTATCGATGTATCCACATGAACTAAGTGGCGGTCAAAAGCAAAGAGTAAATATTGCAAGAGCCATCAGTATTGAGCCTTCATTGATTATTCTCGATGAACCAACAGCTAGTCTTGATGTTTCCATTCAAGCAATGATTCTCAATTTACTTAAAGATTTGCAAGAATCTCTAGGATTATCATATTTATTTATTTCACATGATTTAGCTGCTGTTAATTTCATCAGTCATAGGATTATGGTTATGCAGAACGGAAAAATCGTAGATGAATGTAAAAAGCAAGATCTCTTTTCAGAAAGCCGACACTCATATACTAAAAATATGATACGCGTGTTTGAATCGTAAACAAAGAATTTAAAAGGTATAAACCTATAAAGTAAAAATGAAATATTATCGATTACATTTTGTCAGTATCCACTTCTCTATGGGCAGTGGATATTGCTGTTATTGGATGATTATCTGAAACCTCATTATTGGAAGATTACACTAGATTTATTAATTTAAAGTACAAATTTTGGTATTGATGGAATAATTACGCGGGAGGAATTTATGAAAGTGGCAACAAACTCAATGGGCTTGAATAGCATTACACCCTTTAGCCAAAGGGAGTCATCGTTTGCTTCCACTTATTTTTCTATTCGAATTTGGGGAGCTCCTTTCATACGTTATTATTGGTTGGCTCATTGGATTGGGCAAGGTTCGTTTAGCATTAGCTACTCAAAGATGGATGAATGTCTTAAAATGACACTAACTTTTACTTCTATCGGAGCAAGTATAGGCGAAGTTACATTAGCGGCCAATGCCATCTTACTGCAAATTCACTATATAATCGCTTATTTATTTGGTGGTTTTGCGAATGCTTCTAGTATCTTAGTTGGCAGAGCCATTGGTGGCATTTACAACTATTCCAGATGTTATATCTAAGTCAGAAGAGTTCCTGGTGTGGATGCTGGTGTTTCCGATAGTTGGATTCTGGGGTTTACAGCTAGAAGGGGTTTTTTCAGGTGCTACCGAAGCAAAATCCATTCGGGATTCCATCGCATTAGCATTGATTGTATTTTTAGGTGCTCTCGGGTTGTTTGTTCCTCTATATCAAAACCATGGATTATGGCTTGCACTTGTCGAATTTAGTCTATGTAGATCATTCTTTTTATCGTTATTTGTTCCTAAATTAACTCGTCAAAAATTTTACTGACTATTTTTAGGAATATATTTGAAAGTGATTTGCAACATAATGCAAATTTAAAGAGGCTTTCTCATTAGTTGAAAAAATTTTGGGAGGCTTCTTTTTCATTTCTTACGTTTTATAGAGATAGACATTTTTGGTCATTTGGTCGTCTCTATGACCAAGGAAGTGGATTTCTGCTGAGACAGTGATTTGGCAAGAAACAAAAACATGGGTGTATTAAGCTTTACGGCTGATCAATCCTGATATATGCTCCTAGCGGAAGTGAGTTTAAATGAAAGCAGTCTAACCGCTAAACAATGAAGAAAGACCAAATTCCCCAATAGAAGAATCTGGTCTTATATTTTTCTTGCAAAAACTCCATCATAATTTTTCCATTAAACGCTTTTTGATTAATTCATAATCGTCCCTAGTGATGCCAGGAGCAAATTCTTCGGGCAGTTCCTCTAAGTCTGGAATTAGCCCGCCTTCAGGAGTGCCAATTTTCACTTCAAGCTGTTGCCCATTTTCCGGATTTGTTCCTTTCCAAATCATTCCAATATCCCTGTAATCTGTTTCGCTCCATGTATATAACACATTGCTTAAGCCTTGTTCTATGAATGGTCGGGCATAATCAAATTTTGAGTTATCAAGATTTGGAACTGGAAGCATTTTCGTCAGATCTACCCCGGTAGCAATTTCGATCGCTTTCGCATAGGCGAGGACATGTGTTCCTCCACGAACAAGCAAATATCCAATCATGGTTCTGGCAACTGGGTTATCAGTCATCTCATAAACTCTCATTTTATGTGTTCGTGCACCAATCTCGAGGAAAAAGTTATGTGTTAAATCCAAAACCAGATTACCGCTATTAAAAACATTATCACCAGTCCAAGCCCTACCCATTGAATCACCTGGTATAGCTGTTTGAGCTGTAGAAATAAAATGGTGGGTGTTTCTTGCATCCAGCCCATTCTGAAGTGGAGTGATATCCGGAACCCCTGGAAAGGTATTACCCACAGACAACAAATTAATCGTATTAGAAACAAGTTCTACATGACCAAATTCTTCTGCTGTAATGCTCGCCACTAACTCATAGAATGGCTTTAGTTTTTTTTTATTTCTGAAATTAAAAGACTGGAACATATAGTTATTTAAAGTAGACATCTCCCCAAACTTGCCACCCAGGAGCTCTTGTACTGCTGCTGCAGCATTCATATCCCCGTGTGCAGGTGTAGGAAGTTCAATTGCCAATTTATTTATTCTTTTAAACATTATTTCCCCTCCACATGCCTTTTGTTAACCAGGAAAAACCCAAATTATTTGCTGCGTACGAATAAAAAAGGGTGTTTCGTTAGATTCAACAACAATGTGATCTGGCATGACCATTTTCAGAGAGCCACGAACGCTGCCTCTTATGGTTTGAACAGTAACAATTTTACCTACAATAGTTGTTAAAGTCTGATAAACATAGGGATCATAGAAGCTTAACCAATCATTATTCGTCATTATATCCTCCTATATTTAAGTCATTCTTACTGAGTATATGTTTCTCGATATACAAAAAGACTGATAAGCAACTGTTCAAGTTGACTCTCTTTGTTAAAGACTATTTCGCGGTTCGTTAAAGACATGGTGTGGCGACTGGGGGCCTTCAAGACATGCATGGCTCTTAGCCAAAATCGGGCGGTGAATGGATCACCATGAATCCGACATGTGGCTCCGGATATGTTGACGAGGGCAAGTTATGAACAGATTTCGAATACAGCCGACTTCCTGTGTACTTTCAGAGGAGAATAAATACTCTCTAAACGATATAGGATGCGATATATCTGCTAAAATATAAATAATGACGATATGACTCTTGCAAATATTGTTGAAACTCGTCATATTGGATAATAGGAGGTGCGATATGCGACACGATATACAACCGAATGAGCAGGCGTTCTCAACAAAAGAAGTGGCGGAAGAAGTAGGGATAGCTACTCCCACTGTCCGAAAGTACGGTCAAATTCTGGAGCGAAACGGTTACGAGTTTCTGAAAGATGGAGACCGACGGATTTTTGTGCAATCGGATATTCTAGCGCTTATAGCGCTTCGCGATACGGACAAGCCGTTGGATGATACAGCTAAGAATCTCGTGCAACAGCAAAAGGAAAGACTGGAAGGCTCGGGTGGAACGGGAGTAGCGCTCAGCGATACATCATACGATAAACTGCCTCAGGACCCGAATCAATTAAAAGAATTGTTGCTTTTTGTCGCTAATGAACTTGCAGCCGCACGTGAAATGAATGTCCAACTGAAAAATGATATGACACAGTTGAAAACAAATGTTGCCCAGCTACAACAGGACCACCATGTGATTAGTTCCAGTATTGGGAATTCAGCACAAAGAACAAATTCTAAGATTGAAAGATTCATTGAACAGCAAAACACCCAGTATGAAAGTTTGCTGGAGCAGGAAAGAGAGAGAAGTGAGCTTCTGCAAAAAGAGATACAAAAAATGCGTGAGGAACAAAAGAATGAATGGAATTCCCAAAATGATTTTAACAAACGTCTAGAAGAAGAAATCCAGAAAAGAAAATGGGGATGGCTAACAGCGATATTTAGGAAATAAAGGAATAGAGATACTTGAAATTAAAAGCTATCCCTAATATTTCATGCAGCGTATTGATGGCGGATATATTAAAGAAAAAATACCAGATGTGATGGTCACAATGTTGATCATATATCGCCTGCCGATACGCTATGTCTGTTCATTCATTAAGCCTCCAGACAGGATGACATAGTATGGTCCCTGGAAACAAATAATCCCACTTTCAAAATCCAACAATTTCCCGAGAAATATCTACAAATTTTGAATCCATTTCGACAACAACTACCCGGTCGTTAAATGACATGGAATCTCTTATTTTCTTGCGATGACCTGAATACATAAAAAACCCCTATGAAGCAGGAGCTCCATAGGGGTTTTTCACCTCATTCAATTTATAATAACTTTTTAATGCGTCCTGCAAGTGGTATAACAATCAGGCCTGCAATCACAACTTGCAACACATTGCCTGGGATTGAGCCGAATGGCTGGATCCAGTTGCCGTAAAGTACTACTTCAGTGAAATAGTAGCCTACGATTTTAATGACAAGGGCAGCAACAACTGCCAGAGAGTAAACGACCACTTTCTTGCCAGGCAATTTTTCAGCCATCAAACCCGCTACATAGCCCATCGCGCCGACGATAACGAAAGTGAATGGTGCCCATAATGCCCATCCTGAGATAATGTCGAACAATCCCATGCCGAACGCTCCTGCTATCGCACCTGTTTTTCTGCCGTAGACGAAAGCAGCAATAAATAGAGGGATATTACCCATATGGATCAGGCCACCATTCCCCATGATTGGGAGCCTGATGTTTATGAACATCGTTGCTACAACGGTCAGTGCAATGAAAAGGGCATTAATGACTAATACCTTTGTTTTTGTTGTTTCTTTTGTAGGAGAGTATGTTGCATTCATTTAGAAACCTCTTTCTTTTTTCAGGACTTTTTCGTATGCCTCGAAACTTCCTTTTTACTTACTATCATACTCCTTATTGGCAACTTAATAAATACATAATAATATGCAGTTGTACAGAATTTTGGGAATTTAATTTTTCACCCTTTTGGCAGATAGGAATCGATGCATTGATTTCGGGAAACATAACGATATCTTATTTGGAAATCGATTATGGGGAGTTGGCTAAAGTGAGTAAGGTATCAAATGTATTCTGGATTTCTCTCGTTATTGCGAGTGCATTTGTGATTTGGGGCGTGGTTGCTCCGGTCCAATTAGGTGAAGTAATGGATCAAACTAAGACATTCTTTTTAGACACATTTGGCTGGTTCTATCAATTGGCAGCTTCTTTCTTCCTCCTGTTTGCGATATTTTTGATTTTTAGCAAGTATGGAAAAATAAAATTAGGAGCCGATGACGACAAACCTGATTTTAAAAGAAAAACATGGTTTGCCATGCTATTCAGTGCTGGTATGGGGATTGGGCTCCTATTCTTTGGAGTATCGGAGCCTATCTCCCATTTTGCCAATCCACCGATTGGTGAAGGGGGCACACCTGAGGCAGCAAAAGTTGCCTTGAGATACACCTATTTGCATTGGGGTTTTCATGCTTGGGCTATTTACGCTGTCATCGCGCTTGTCCTGGCATACTATAAATTCAGGAAAAAGAAACCGGGACTGATGAGTATCACCCTCAGTCCTCTTATAGGAGAACGCTCAAAAGGCGCGATTGGAACCATCGTGGATGTAGTCGCGGTATTTGCGACGATCTTTGGTGTAGCAGCTTCTGTAGGGTTGGGAGCGGCACAAATTAACGGGGGTCTCAACTATGTAGCCGGGATACCGAACAACTTCACAATTCAGCTTATCATTATTGCGATCGTGACCGTTCTCTTTTTGCTTTCTGCCAGCACTGGTCTGCAAAAGGGAATTAAGTATTTAAGCAATGCGAACTTAGTTTTAGCGGTCCTTTTGCTTTTTGGCCTTTTAATTTTGGGTCCAACAGGATTTGTGCTGGATCTATTTACGACAACGCTCGGAAGTTACGTGCAAAACCTGCCAAGCATGGGTTTAAGGCTCACTCCATTTAATGAAGAACAAGCAGGTTGGATAAAAGACTGGACAATCTTTTATTGGGCATGGTGGATAGCGTGGGCACCTTTTGTTGGGACATTCATTGCACGTGTATCCAAGGGAAGGACGGTGAGGGAGTTCATGATTGCCGTCCTCATAATTCCTACACTGGTTTGTGCTTTCTGGTTTGCGATATTTGGAGGTACTGCTATTTACTTCGAATACTTTGAAGGAGCTAACATAGCAGGGCAAAACTTAGAAACCGCACTTTTTTACGTATATGAACTTTTACCATTTTCGGGTGCATTAGTTGTGGTTACATTGCTGCTGATTACTACATTCTTTGTCACTTCAGCAGATTCGGCGACATTCGTCTTAGGAATGCAAACTACTAAAGGAGATTTGAACCCTCCTAATGTGACCAAAATTGTCTGGGGGCTTTTTCTATCAGCTTCGGCTATTGTATTAATGCTCTCTGGCGGGCTGGATGCAATGCAAACAGCCATCATAGTCAGTGCCTTTCCATTGACCTTTGTATTGATTGCTATGTCATTCTCGATATTAAAAGACTTTAGATCGGAGGTCATTGTAAAAAAGCCGAAAAAGGAAAAAGGAAAATGGTTTGAAAAAGAGGATAAGCCAGATCCTAACCCTCTTTAAGCACAGTGGAACTTTGATTATGTATAAGGAATTACATTATGGCAACTTTAACGTTAATCGGTATAGGAAGGACTCTCATTGTTGAGGGTCCTTTTATACTTTATTGGATTGATTAAAAAGGGCAATTGAAAGTATGGTGGTAGGTATAATATTAAAATTAAAATTTACTATTGTCCTGAGGTTGAGCACGTGTTAATATCAGAATATTAAAAATAATATAAAAACGTTTACAAAAGGAGGACCGACTGCTTTTTCATTCACCAAGAGAATACATAACCATTTTCATGAATTTGGGGAGGATAAAGGATGAAGAAGAGTTTGGCAGTTATATTAAGTGGGGCTATGCTCATGCTTGCGGCCTGTGGCGGCGGCAGTAACGAGGCGAGCGGGGACAAGAAAGAAAAAATGGTTAAGATCGGTATTACCCAGATTGTCGAGCACCCATCTTTGGATGCGACAAGAGAAGGATTTATTGCTGCTCTTAAGGATGCAGGATATGAAGAAGGCAAAAATCTTAAGCTCGATTACCAGAATGCACAGGGTGACATGAATAATAATGCATCGATTGCCCAAAAGCTGGTTTCGGATAAGAATGATCTTATTTTAGCCATTGCAACACCTAGTGCCCAGGCGGCAGTCCAGGCGACGAAGGATATACCGATTCTGTTCTCTGCAATTACCGACCCTGTCTCTGCCGAGCTTGTACAAAGTCTGGATAAGCCCAGCGGAAATGTGACTGGAACATCTGATACTCATCCAGATGCTATCAAGAATACAATCGCTGCGATCAAAAAATTCGTCCCTGATGCGAAAAAGGTCGGTATCATTTATAACAATGGTGAGCCGAACTCTGTCATTAATGTGAAAAACGCAAAGGAAGCGCTTAAGGAAGCAGGCCTTAGAAGCGGTGGAAACCACCATCTCAACGAGCTCTGAAGTGAAGCAGGCGGCTGAATCGATGGTCGGCCGTGTCGACGTACTGTATATACCAAAGGATAATACGGTTGTGGCTGCGCTGGAATCTGTCATCGCGGTAGCAAATGACAAGAACATCCCAACATTTTCTGGTGATGGGGATTCAGTAAAACGCGGAACGTTTGCTTCCTATGGATTTGATTATCATGACCTGGGCTACACGACTGGTAAAATGGCAGTGGAGATTCTTAAGGGCAAAAAGCCGAGCGAGATACCTGTCGGCTTTCCTGAAAACCTGGATCTAATCATTAATAAGAAAGCTGCTGAAGAAGAAGGCATTGCCTTGACTGAGGATTTGCTCAAGGACGCCAAGATTGTAGGAGAATAATAGTGAGGAGCCTGCACGATTTTTGCGGGCTTTTCTTACTGGATAAGGGAGTATAAAATTTTTGTCTTAGACTAGTGTCCAGCTCCAGCGCCTAGCCCCTCGAGACGCTTGTCCAGCTGCGGCTCCTAACTCCTCGAGACGCTAGTCTAGTGTCGCCTCCTAGAAACTCCGAAACTTCAACTCTACCGGCAGAAGCAAAAAGCGCTTCTTTGTCGGAGTCTCCAGTTTCTGCGTTTCTGGACAGTCGGCTATACATTTCGATTTCGGTCCTGCCAATGTAGTCAAAGAACGACTTCACTGTCAGGCCCTCCAGCGCTTGTCAGGGCTGAACGAGGCGCTTGCGCTTTTCCAATGTATCTGACCAGATAATACCATTTTCCCATTCGAAATAAGTCAAATTGCCCTTCTATTCAAACAAGCACATTAATAGTTTTTAATGATGTATGAAAAAAGAGGAGGGGTATTGGCTTGAGAAGGAGTAAAAGGATTATGTCATTATTGATGGTTTTATTGTTGATGGTACCTGTTGGAGCAAGAGCGGGGAATCTGGGTGGTGGTTCTTCCGGAATACCGGGGACATGGTATTTAGGTGCAGAACCGTCTTCGGTTGATCCGGCTAAATCTCCAATTGTATTTGTCCATGGCTATAATAATTCGGCATCTGTCTGGTGGGAAGGCAATGATATGTATGAGACTGCGCTTGCCAATGGCTACCAGACAGCCTTCATCGATCTCTACTCAGATCGGGATATGTGGGAGAATGGAGTGATGTTAGCGCAAAAGCTGAAGGTAATCTATGACCACTTTGGAGGTAAAAAGCTGGTTGTTGTAGGCTATAGCAAGGGGGGAGTCGATGCGCAGACTGCACTTGTCCACTATGGTGCACACCCTTATGTATCAAATATGATTTCCCTGTCCTCGCCACATCATGGCACACCGCTTTCTGACCTAGCCCACAGCAGCGCAGCCTGGTGGCTGGCAGCATTGCTTGGAAACAACAATGATGCGACGCGTTCACTTCAGACAGGAAATATGAGATATTTCCGGAGCATTACAGATACTCATTCAAACGCCTCAAAGAACCGCTACTATACACTAGGAGGGTATAAGTGGGGTTCGTTTGGAAGCGCTTTATATTGGGGTGGACTGTATTTGAGCAGCTACGGCTCAAATGATGGGGTTGTCACAGTCGCGAGCTCCCGTCTGCCAGGCGGGACAATTGTCCGGGAAGGTGCCTGGAACCATACGACCATCCGTGAGGGCTCATATACTTTTTCCGTATTTAAACCATACACCATGTCAGAACAGCCAGCAGTTGCGAATGCATTCTCAGCAGCCGAGAGCATTGTCGCAGAACCAGAAACAAGCCAGATTGTAAAGGGCGGTAAAGCCGAAAAAGCAATCAAGGAGAGCTTTGTGATCGAAGATGGAGCAGAAAGCTTTCAAATGGCCTTCCTCAGTGAAAAGAAGATGGCTTCACTCAAACTGAAGGGGCCTGATGGAAAGGAGTACAAGGCGGCAAAAATCGAACAGGATAAGGGTGACTTCTTTAAAGGTGCCTGGGTCCATACGTTTGAAATCGCCAAACCAGAGTCTGGGAAATGGAAGGTGGAAGGACCAGCCGCGGCATACCTGCTAATGGTCGGCATTGACAGTCCTCTTGATGTTGAATTGAAAAAGGATAAAATCCAAAGTGTGAAAGCTTCCTATAAAACAAAGTGGATCAAATATGAGCGAGATGGCAAAAAGAAGCTAAAAGAATCAGGAAAAGGCTCCAAAGCAGGCAAGGTACTTGATGGGGATCTAACCGATCCAGGTGTATACAACCTAACCACAGAAATCACGGGAGTTGACGCTAAAGGTAAGCCTTTCGAAAGGACCATCATTGAATCCATATATGTTGATGAGAATGGAAAGACTCATAGATAGAGCAGGAATATTTTCCAAACTCACGAAGCATTGCAGGAGGCGGCTGAAGTCTCAGCCGCCTCCTGAATTAAAGAATAGGGAGGGACAGTATCTTACCTTAGACCAATCTCCTAGCCTGACCTAAAAGTGTATAAGACTAATAGCCTAATTTTTACATAAAGTATGGAGTGGATAGGTGATTGGCCGATATAGAAGATAAGCAGAGTTTGTACACCAGGAGGAGAAAGTAATGCACGTATTGGATTTGATTGCCAGGATCAACAACTGTGTCGAGGAACTTGATTTTGCTGCTGCAAGAATGTATATGGAAGAGAACATCGATGTCCTGAACGAAAATCGGAGCCGTTTAAAGTCAAATGCGAGGGAATTGCTTGAATTTTTGACGAAGCGGATGGAAGCTGGACAACAGCCGCTTAAGAGGAATGACATGGCGGTCATCAACACAGTGAATAACTATGCTTCAAAGTTTGACCTGAGGGGCTTGAAGGTAATCGTCAGGGATCACTCGCTTTTGTTTTTGCGGAATGATATTGAAGCATATTTGAATAATGATGCGAAAATCATCCTTGAGGGCATGGGTGCGATTCCTAAGGCTGCAAGTTAGATAGAATTCATATAAAAGTTGATGGCGGCTTCTCGAGACGAGGACGTTTTTTTATTTCGTGATAAAAATACACTTCGAATAACTTCCAACTCAAAGCCTGCCATGTGTCCATAGCTGAGTCGCTTCCTCGATGCGAGAAGCTGTAGCCTTAATTAGATCGAGCCGTCTGGTATTTTTGTTCTTGCTTAAAACATTTTCCTGAAATCTTCCGTCTATGATAAAGTGGATATATTTTCATTCCGTATATTACAGGATTTTTACAGAAAATAGAGAATATAGACATATTGGAGTGGAAAAGTAAGTGTTTTAACGTAGATAAATAGATTTAAGGGGGAAATTTCGGTGCGGAGTCAGATGAATCCAACAGTTGATAGAATTCTAGGAAATATTGATAAGGTAATGACGGGTAAGCGTAATGTGGCGGAGCTAAGCTTAATTGCATTGCTTGCGGGCGGCCATGTGCTGCTTGAGGACGTGCCCGGGGTCGGTAAGACGATGATGGTTCGTGCGCTGGCGAAGTCTGTCAGCGCCAAGTTCAGAAGGATTCAGTTTACACCAGATTTGTTGCCTTCTGATGTGACAGGTGTTTCTATATACAATCCAAAGGAGATGGAGTTTGAATTCAGGCCGGGCCCGATCATGGGCAACATCATTCTTGCGGATGAGATCAACAGGACCTCTCCAAAGACACAGTCTGCCTTGCTTGAAGGAATGGAAGAGCATAGTGTGACGGTAGATGGTGAAACACACCTGCTCGGTAGGCCGTTTTTCGTCATGGCGACTCAGAATCCGATTGATTATGAAGGTACGTATCCACTGCCGGAAGCACAGCTTGACCGTTTCCTGCTAAAAATGAAAATGGGCTATCCTGCACCGGAAGAGGAAATGGAAGTTCTGAACCGGGCACAGCGGAGTCTTCCGATAGAAGACTTGCAGCCTGTTGTATCACTTGAAGAGCTGCGCGATCTGCAGCAGAGTATCAAAGAAGTGATAGTAGACGATACACTTAAGCGATATATTGTGGAACTGGCTGGCCGGACCCGCGGACATTCGAGTGTTTATCTGGGTGTGAGTCCTCGTGGATCGATCGCTTTAATGAAGGCTGCCCAGGCGTATGCGTTCATTTATGGAAGGGATTATGTCATCCCGGATGATATCCAGTACCTGGCTCCATTTGTTTTCGCCCACAGGATCATTTTAAAATCAGAGGCCAGGTTCGAGGGGATTACAACCGAGGATGTCGTCAACAGAGTGTTGGCGAGAGTGTCTGTACCGGTCCAGAGGCTCGTGAAGTAATATGAAAAAGTATTTCCAAAAGTTCAAAGAAGTTTGGAAACTCATCGTATTGCTGTTATTGATCCTGATCACCTTTTCCTATGCGATGTTCCAAGGTGGATTTGTCAGCTGGTTCCTGTTTTACAGCTTCTTGCCATTTGCTCTCTATGCCCTTGGTCTCGCTTTTTATTCCATCAAGGATATCAAGGCGGAAAGGGTATTTACGAAACAGGAATATAACGCTGGCGAGAAGCTCTGGGCTAGCATTGTGCTTGAAAGGAAGGTAGGATTTCCGCTATTTTATGCGATTGGGGAAGAAGAGGACGGTGATACGCTTTCGGGGAACAGCGATTTACAAAAGGCGAAAACAATGTTGTTTCCCGGATTCAATCGTGTATTCGGCTTTGACTATTCCATTGAAAATCTTCCTCGAGGTGAGCATACATTAATGGGCATCAAGTTGAAAACGGGGGACCCGCTCGGATTAATTGAAAAAGAAAAAATCTTGCCAGTGGAAAATAAGATACTCGTTTATCCTGCTTATCAGGATATGGTGTATAGGCCGGTAGCCCATCATTTTGACCAGGGGATGACCGCCTCAAAAGAGCGTGTCCAGCGTGATACATCAATGGCGATCGGGGTTCGCGAATACCAGCCGGGAGACCGCTTTTCGTGGATCAACTGGAAAGCGACGGCAAGACGGAATGACATTATGACGAAGGAATTCGAACAGAGGCAATCACATGATGTGGTCATTTTAATGGATTGCGCCCCAGAACCGCGCTTTGAAGTCGTCGTTTCTTTTACAGCTTCCGTTATCAGGGCAATTTTACGGAAAGGCGCACAGGTGGGCTTGTTGACATTAAGCGCTGAGCGTAAGGCGTTTCCGGCACGCGGCGGGGAAGCCCATCAGCAACAGCTTCTCCATCACCTTGCTAAAATCCAGGATGGGAGTCCCGTATCGTTTGACCGGGTTCTTGAGGCAGAGAGCTTTTTAGCGCAGCAGAACAATTCAATTATGCTGATTACCGCGCAACTGACGAAAGAGTTGATTGAGAAAGCGGTCTTCTATAATCAAAGAAATGCATCAGTGAGCATTTTTCTGATTAAAAATGGTCAGGAATCCCCGACAAAAACGGAGAAGAATTTAAGAGCCTCTGCAAATGCCAGAGGAATCCGGCTTGTCATGGTCCATGACGGTCAGTTCGCAGAAGCCTTTTCGGAGGTGAACAGAGGTTGAGGATCGATAAATCGAAAAAGGACTTCACCTTCTTTTTACTATATATTTTCAGCTTTTTACTGCTATGGGAGTGGCTGCGACCATTGGAAGAGTTGACAGATACCGGCCACTTAAGTGTTTTTCTTGGTTTTGTATTTGTCTCGCTGATGATGTCCTACTTCAATATGCCGATTTTGCCGTCAGCTCTCATTAAAGTCATCATTGTCCTTTATGCCGTTCACTTTATGTATTATGAAGGAACATTCTTCAGCCTGGAGTGGTTTGGCCAGCTCATCAATGAGGTTATCGTGAATTCAGGTGTCATCCTCAATGCAGAATGGACGGAAATTTCGAATGTGTTTCGGACATTGTTGTTCTTTACCTTGCTTTGGCTGATGGCTTATCTGATTCAATATTGGTTGATCAACAGGAAACAAATTTTTGTATTTTTCTTCATGACGCTGGTTTATATAACGGTGCTGGATACATTCAGTCCTTATGAAGCGGACGCAGCGATTGTCCGAACAGTCATAGCTGGTTTTGCTGTGATGGGAATGCTGGCTTATTACCGGATTGCCGATAAGGAAGTAGTGAAGAAGAGCATCAAAAGTGCGAAAAAATGGATGATTCCCCTTGTCGCCATGATTGTCTTGAGTGTGGGGATTGGCTATGCGGCTCCAAAGCCTGATCCAATCTGGCCGGACCCTGTCCCGTTCATTACCTCGTATAATCAGGATTCAGGCGAAGGGGACGGAGGGGTTAAAAAGGTCGGCTATGGAACAGATGATTCCGCACTTGGGGGTCCGTTTATTGGAGACGACCGGGTCGTTTTTACTGCGGAAGCAGATGGACGTCATTACTGGCGAATTGAGACAAAGGATGTTTATACGGGAAAAGGCTGGATTGCAGAAAAAGGCACAGCGGTGCCGGTAGCATTTTTACCTGAGCAAAATATTCCAATGCAGCCTTTTGAAGAGGAAGTTAAAACGGAACAGCGCACGAGCAGAGTCACCCCGAAGATTGGGTATCCGCACCTTGTTTATCCGCTCGGCGTGACAGAAGTAGAAGCATCTGCAGGGAACTCCACCCTCCAGTTCAGTCTTAATCCTGCAACAGAGAAAATCACATCGATTGCTGACGGGCAAGCCGGTTCGATTGGGTCATACTCGCTTAACTTTAATCACCCGGTATTTAGCATAGAGAAGCTTAAGGCAGCGGGACCTGAAGAACTCGCAGCAGAGTTTGCCTTCGTCTCGAAATACACACAGGTACCAGCTGAGCTTCCAGAGCGGGTAGTGGAGCTTGCTGAGGAAATAACAAAAGATAAAGAGACCTGGCTTGAAAAAACGCAGGCGATTGAAAAGTACTTCCGCTCAAACAATTTTGTATATGATCAAACGCTTGTTGCTGTCCCAGAAGAGGACCAGGATTATGTCGATCAATTCCTGTTTGAAACTCAGCGTGGCTATTGCGACAACTTCTCGACGTCGATGGTTGTCATGATGCGTTCCGTGGGTATTCCTGCACGCTGGGTAAAGGGCTATACGGAAGGCGAATATATCGATACACTTGAGAATGGGCGCCGTCTTTATGAGGTCACAAACAACAATGCCCACTCCTGGGTTGAGGGATATTTCCCAGGTGTCGGATGGGTTCCATTTGAGCCGACGCAAGGCTTTTCAAATAATGTTCAATTTGAGTATGACAATAAAGACGACTCGCAAAATGAGACGGGGCAAGAAGAAGAGGAAGATCAAACACCTGCTGCTCCTAAAAAGCCGGAACTGCCAGAAGAGCAGGCACAGGTTGACAAGCCAAAGGTTTCTTTTTCCGAAGGCCTTAAAAACGCAGGAGCATTCCTGAAGGATAATCTGCAGAAGATTTTCCTGACATTACTCGTACTGGCTGTGTTCTCCGCGATCATGTATAGATTGAGAGGAAGATGGCTGCCTGTCCTGTATATCCTTCTCTATAAGTATAAAAAGCAAAACAAGTATATGGAAAAAGCCTATATGGCTCTATTGATGCAGCTGGAAAGATACGGGCTGAAGAGAGAGAAAGTCCAGACACTGCGCGACTATGCCAATTATGTGGACTCATTCTTCTCGACAAACGAGATGCGCTGGCTCACAGAAAAGTATGAAGAGTATTTATACCGAGGCGATATGGATGAAGAAATGTGGCAGAATGCGAAAAAGTATTGGGAGTTCATGATTCGGAAAGTTAGTGCTTGACCGCTAAAATATTATACTGATACAATGTTTGCAACTATATAGAATCAACCTTCATATATCCTCGATAATATGGTTCGAAAGTATCTACCAAATCACCGGAAATGATTTGACTATGAAGGCAGGTTTCTTTTTGTTCGTAACGGGCTGGAATCCTGCTTTCCTTTTATTTGAGGCGGCAGGATTCTGGCTTTTTTAATGGGGAAAAACGCAGATATGGGCATATTAACTACATACGATTCCAGTTCCGCGTTCTATTTTTTAAATGAGGTGACTTTATGAAAACCGAGCTGCAAGACCAGGAAAAGATTATTGTTTTAGACTTTGGCAGCCAGTATAACCAGCTGATCACGAGACGGATCAGGGAGTTTGGCGTTTACAGCGAACTGCATCCACACACGATTACAGCAGCTGAAATCAAGGAAATGAATCCAAAGGGCATCATATTTTCTGGCGGCCCTAACTCTGTCTATGATGAGGGAGCCTTCCGCTGTGATGAAGAGATTTTCGAGCTGGGACTGCCGATATTGGGCATCTGCTACGGAATGCAGCTGATGACGATGCATTTCGGCGGCAAGGTCGAGAAGGCGAAGAACCGTGAATATGGAAAAGCATTGTTGACTCTTCATAACCAGAACAGATTATTTGAAGGCACACCGGGTGAGCAGGTTGTCTGGATGAGCCACGGTGACCTTGTCACGATGTCACCTCCAGGTTTCACGGTGGACGGCATCAACCCATCCTGCCCTATTGCGGCGATGAGCGATGAAAGCCGCAAATTATATGCTGTTCAATTCCATCCTGAAGTGCGCCATTCGATTTACGGAAATGATCTTTTGAAAAACTTCGTCTTCAAAGTTTGCGAATGCGAAGGCAATTGGTCGATGGAAAACTTTATCGAAATCGAAATAGAAAAAATCCGTCAGCTGGTCGGTGACAAGAAAGTTCTTTGTGCGCTCAGCGGGGGAGTGGATTCCTCGGTAGTCGCAGTACTGATTCACAAAGCAATCGGTGACCAGCTGACTTGCATCTTCGTCGATCACGGTTTATTGCGAAAAGATGAAGCGGAAGGCGTCATGAAAAATTTAGCTGACGGCTTCAATATGAATGTGATCAAAGTCGATGCGAAGGACCGTTTCCTCAGCAAGCTGGAGGGAGTTTCCGACCCTGAGCAGAAGCGTAAAATCATTGGTAATGAGTTCATCTATGTGTTTGACGATGAAGCCGAAAAGTTGGAAGGCATTGAGTTCCTGGCACAGGGAACATTGTATACCGATATTATCGAAAGCGGTACGGCGACAGCACAGACCATCAAGTCACACCATAATGTCGGCGGACTGCCTGAGGATATGCAGTTCAAATTGATTGAACCATTGAATACATTATTCAAGGATGAAGTCCGTGCGCTTGGCACTGAGCTAGGCATGCCAGATGAAATCGTCTGGCGCCAGCCATTCCCTGGCCCTGGGCTAGGGATCCGTGTCCTGGGTGCGATATCTGAAGAAAAACTAGAGATTGTTCGGGAATCAGATGCGATTCTCCGTGATGAAATTAAAAAAGCCGGTCTTGACCGCGAAATCTGGCAATACTTCACCGTGCTTCCAGACATCCGCAGCGTTGGTGTCATGGGCGATGCGAGAACCTATGATTACACGATTGGAATCCGTGCTGTTACGTCCATTGATGGGATGACGTCAGACTGGGCAAGAATTCCTTGGGATGTCCTTGAAATCATCTCCACAAGGATCGTCAACGAAGTGGATCATGTGAACCGGGTTGTTTATGACATCACAAGCAAACCGCCTGCTACCATTGAATGGGAATAAATACGAACGATTTTAAAGAACGGACATGAAAATGTTCGTTTTTTTTATTGACTAAGGGCAAAAGTCCTGTTAGAATGAAACAGAACTTAATAATTTGTCATAATTCGTCGTATAATCTTGGGGATATGGCCCAAAAGTTTCTACCGAGCTACCGTAAATGGCTTGACTACGAGGTGAAGAATCCATGGCTGGCAATCTATCAATCTATTGCCACCAGACTTTCTTATACCCCTTCAGTCAACGCCCGGTAACCCGAGGCGTTTTATTTTTGGCCTTATTTCCTGAATACTATTCAGGGGGAAATGAAAAAATGAAGAAGTATTTCGAGTTTGAGAAGCTGGGTACGAACTATCGCCGCGAATTCATTGGCGGGATGACCACATTCCTTGCTATGGCCTACATCCTTGTTGTTAATCCGAGTATACTTACTCTGGCAGACGTACAGGACCTGCCTGAGGCATTAAGAATGGACTACGGCGCTGTTTTCGTAGCGACAGCACTCGCTGCAGCTATTGGATCGATCATCATGGGCTTGATCGGAAAGTACCCAATCGCCCTTGCACCGGGAATGGGCTTGAACGCATTTTTCGCTTACACAGTTGTTTTAAGCCATGGAGCACCTTGGCAACATGCACTTGCCGCAGTCTTCATTTCAAGCGTATTCTTCCTGCTCCTGACGATTTCAGGCTGGCGGGAAAAATTGATCAATGCCATCCCTGTTGAACTGAAGCATGCAGTCGGAGCTGGTATCGGATTGTTCATCACATTCATCGGATTGAAAAACGCGGGTATTATCGTCGATAATCCAGCAACACTTGTTGGGCTGGGCGATCTGACAAACGCCAATACTTTACTAGCGCTTTTTGGCTTACTGATTACTGTCATCATGCTGACAAGAGGCATTCACGGAGCGGTATTCTTCGGGATCATCATTAGTGTCATTGTCGGAATGATCTTCAATCTAATTGATACACCAGAAAAAGTAGTTGGAGCAGTTCCAAGCGTCGCGCCAACTTTCGGTGCAGTATTCACTGCATTCGGAGATCCATCTTTCTACACATCGACAATGCTCGGTATTATATTGACATTCTTATTCGTTGATTTCTTTGATAACGCAGGAACACTCGTTGCAGTTGCCAACCAGGCAGGATTGATGAAGGATAACAAATTGCCGCGTGCTGGCCGTGCATTATTCGCTGATTCGATTGCATCTCTTGTTGGTTCCATCTTCGGTACATCGACAACGACTTCGTATATTGAATCATCTGCGGGTGTAGCTTCAGGAGCAAGAAGCGGCTTCGCATCACTTGTAACAGCCGGGTTCTTTCTGTTGGCACTGTTCTTTTTCCCGCTGCTGTCAGTCGTTACTCCGGCTGTAACAGCACCAGCCTTGATCATCGTTGGTGTCTTGATGGTTTCGTCTCTTGGAAAAATCGAGTGGGGCCGATTCGAAATCGCCGTTCCATCATTCCTTACAATGATCTCCATGCCACTGTCATCAAGTATCGCAACGGGGATTGCAGCAGGTTTCATCTTTTACCCAATCACGATGCTCGTGAAAGGGAAATCGAAAGAAGTTCATCCGATTATGTATCTATTCTTTGTGATTTTCGTTCTATACTTTGTGTTTTTGACAGAATAGTAGATAGGATTCAGCCTTCGCGGCTGGATCTTTTTTTTTGCCAAATATTGAAGGAGGAATGAACAACGCTTGAGATTGACTTCTAAATCTTCCTTATATACGATATTCCCATAGAACAAGCTGAAACGGGGAAACAGGATGGACCAAATTGCAGTGAAAAAAGGGTTGAATAATAATGTCATGATTGCGGATCATCCTGCATTAGGGGAGGTCATTCTGATTGGCAAGGGGATCGGCTTCAACCGGAAAAAGGGAGATTTGATAGAAGAAGGGCACGCTGAAAAAATGTTTGTCCTCAAGGATGAAAAAGAGCGAGCCAACTATATCAAATTGTTGCCATTCGTCGAGAACGAGCTCCACGATGCCATCATTTCTTCTATTGAGCTGATCAAAAAGAGTACTCAGAGCCAATTGAATGAACACATCCATGTCGCTTTGACGGACCACCTGATGTTCGCCGCAAATCGAATTGCAAATGGATTGGACTTCAAAAATCCATTTTTAGTCGAAACGAAGACGCTGTACCCGACAGAATTCCAAATCGCCAAAGAGGTTGTACAGCTCCTTAAGGATAAATCAGGGATCGAATTTCCAGATGGTGAAATAGGCTTCATCGCGCTTCATATTCACAGTGCGGTAATGAACCGAAGCCTTTCGGATGTGAACAGACACTCACAGCTTGTGACAAAATTGGTGCAAATGATTGAAGAAAACCTGGATGTCGTCATCGACAAAGAAGGCATTGACTACACCCGTCTCGTGCGCCATATACGTTTCACGATTGAAAGAGTTAATAACGGAGAAACTGTAGAGGAACCAGAAAAATTTGCAAACCTCTTGAAAGAGGAATACCCTCTGTGCTACAATCTTTCGTGGAAACTCATTAAAGTGATGCAGCAGACTTTGAAAAAACAAGTATGTGATGCTGAAGCTGTCTATTTGACAATGCATTTGCAAAGGCTTCAGAAAAAAGTTAAATAGGTTATTATTTTTTACGTGTTACTGATACGATCAGGCATGAGTAAAGAATGTAATTGAAATGTAGTTTTATGGGTAATATATCCGTATGCTTCTTTCACTACATCTTTCTCATGCCTTTTTTATTTGTTTTTTTTAATGTTTGTAACCGCTTTAGGAGAAAAAATTTCAGGAGGTATTCCTATGTTTAAGAAAGCTTTTGGTGTTCTTCAAAAAGTAGGTAAAGCGCTTATGCTTCCAGTTGCGCTATTACCAGCTGCAGGTATCTTGCTTGCTCTTGGTGCCGCACTTAGAAATCCTGCTTTGCTGGAGCTTGCTCCATTTTTAGATAACAGCGGTGTTGATATGGTTGCTGCTGTTATGCAAAAGGACGGGGATGTTGTCTTCGGCAATCTGCCGCTATTATTTGCGGTCGGTGTAGCTGTTGGTTTGGCTGGCGGTGAAGGTGTTGCCGGTCTAGCAGCAATTATCGGGTACCTGATCATGAATGTGACAATGGGTACTGTTCTTCAAATCACTCCAGAGGATGTAAACGGTCTTAACTACCAAAACATTCTCGGTATTCCAACCCTGCAAACGGGTGTATTCGGCGGGATCATCGTAGGTATAATTGCCGCTGCTCTTTACAATAAGTTCTATGAAATTGAGTTGCCATCCTATCTAGGGTTCTTTGCAGGTAAACGTTTCGTTCCAATCATCACTGCAGGAACAGCAATCCTGCTTGGATTAGTAATGCTTGTCATCTGGCCGCCAATCCAAAATGGTCTGAATGCATTCTCGCAAAACATGGTACACGCAAACTTGACACTTTCTGCATTTGTCTTTGGTGTGGTTGAACGTTCATTAATTCCATTCGGCTTGCACCATATCTTCTATTCACCATTCTGGTATGAGTTTGGCCAGTATACTACTTTAGCTGGCGATGTTGTCCGTGGAGACCAGCGTATCTTCATGGCACAGATTGCAGATAACGTTCAAAATCTCGAAGCTGGTACTTTCATGACAGGTAAATTCCCATTCATGATGTTTGGTCTTCCAGCTGCAGCATTAGCGATTTACCACGAAGCACGTCCGGAAAGAAAAGTAGTAGTTGGCGGTTTAATGGTATCCGCTGCATTAACTTCATTCTTAACAGGGATCACAGAACCTCTTGAGTTCTCATTCTTGTTCGTAGCACCAGTATTATTTGGAGTACACGCGATCTTTGCAGGTCTATCATTCATGACTATGCACCTTTTAAATGTAAAAATTGGTATGACTTTCTCCGGTGGTCTGATTGACTACATTCTGTTCGGTTTAATCAACCCTCAGACAAATGCGTGGATTGTTATTCCGGTTGGTTTAGTTTTCGCAGTAATTTACTACTTTGGTTTCCGTTTCGCAATCCGCAAATTCAACCTGATGACTCCTGGCCGTGAAGCAGTGGAAGATGATCAGGAAGATGGCGGAGCAAAAGGACAAGCTGGAGACCTTCCATATGAAGTCCTTGATGCAATGGGTGGCAAAGAAAACATCGCCCACCTTGATGCATGTATTACGCGACTTCGTGTATCTGTTAATGACATTAACAACGTCGATAAGGATCGCCTGAAAAAGCTGGGTGCTGCCGGAGTTCTTGAAGTAGGAAACAACATCCAGGCAATCTTCGGACCGCGGTCAGAGACCATTAAAGGTCAGATGAGAGATATCATGAATGGTAAAAGGCCTCGTCCGGTAGAAACGAACCAGGCAACAGAGGTTGAACAGCAAATTGAAGAAGTAAATCCAGAAGCATTGCAGACACATCATGATGCAGATGTATTTGTTTCTCCTATTAAAGGTGAAATCCTGCCGATCACAGAAGTGCCTGACCAAGTCTTCTCAGGCAAGATGATGGGTGACGGATTTGCTATCGTACCTGCTGAAGGTACAGTTGTATCACCGGTAGATGGAAAAATCGTTAACCTGTTCCCGACAAAGCATGCTATCGGAATTCTGTCAGACTCTGGACGGGAAATCCTCATTCATGTGGGTATTGACACAGTTAATCTGAAGGGACAAGGATTTGAAACACTTGTTTCTGAAAATGACACTGTGACAAAAGGACAGCCGTTATTGAAAGTGGATCTTGATTACATTAAGAAAAATGCGACGTCTATTATCACTCCGATTGTTTTCACCAACCTTTCTGAAGGGGAAAGCATTGTTATCAACAAGAAGGGCAATGTGGATGTGAAGGACGAGAATATTATTAAGATTTCTAAATAAGAAAGAAGACAGTCGGTCTCCTGAATGGGGATCGGCTGTTTTAATATATAGAGGAAAATCAAGTAGCTGAAGTTTTTACCAACTTTTTCAAGGTTTAAACATGTTGACTCTGGGCATCTCGGGTGATAGTATATAGAAACAGTCGCGAACAGGTTAACAACATTTTGATGATGAAAAAATAAATCGAAAAAAGCTGTTGACATTAAACGCTGTGATGTGATAAATTATTAAAGTCGCTTCTGAGCGGCGCTAACAACTTGCTCTTTGAAAACTAAACAAACAAGCGTCAACAAACAATATTTATAGTGACTTCTATTATATAGTTGATCACTAGCCAACGTTTTAAATTATGAGCTAAACTCATACTCTTTCTTGGAGAGTTTGATCCTGGCTCAGGACGAACGCTGGCGGCGTGCCTAATACATGCAAGTCGAGCGGATCTTCATTAGCTTGCTTTTGAAGATCAGCGGCGGACGGGTGAGTAACACGTGGGCAACCTGCCTGTAAGACTGGGATAACTTCGGGAAACCGGAGCTAATACCGGATAATCCTTTCCTTCTCATGAAGGAAAGCTGAAAGACGGTTTCGGCTGTCACTTACAGATGGGCCCCGCGGCGCATTAGCTAGTTGGTGAGGTAACGGCTCACCAAGGCAACGATGCGTAGCCGACCTGAGAGGGTGATCGGCCACACTGGGACTGAGACACGGCCCAGACTCCTACGGGAGGCAGCAGTAGGGAATCTTCCGCAATGGACGAAAGTCTGACGGAGCAACGCCGCGTGAACGATGAAGGCTTTCGGGTCGTAAAGTTCTGTTGTCAGGGAAGAACAAGTATCGGAGTAACTGCCGGTACCTTGACGGTACCTGACCAGAAAGCCACGGCTAACTACGTGCCAGCAGCCGCGGTAATACGTAGGTGGCAAGCGTTGTCCGGAATTATTGGGCGTAAAGCGCGCGCAGGCGGTTCCTTAAGTCTGATGTGAAAGCCCCCCCGGCTCAACCGGGGAGGGTCATTGGAAACTGGGGAACTTGAGTGCAGAAGAGGAGAGCGGAATTCCACGTGTAGCGGTGAAATGCGTAGAGATGTGGAGGAACACCAGTGGCGAAGGCGGCTCTCTGGTCTGTAACTGACGCTGAGGCGCGAAAGCGTGGGGAGCGAACAGGATTAGATACCCTGGTAGTCCACGCCGTAAACGATGAGTGCTAAGTGTTAGAGGGTTTCCGCCCTTTAGTGCTGCAGCAAACGCATTAAGCACTCCGCCTGGGGAGTACGGCCGCAAGGCTGAAACTCAAAGGAATTGACGGGGGCCCGCACAAGCGGTGGAGCATGTGGTTTAATTCGAAGCAACGCGAAGAACCTTACCAGGTCTTGACATCCTCTTGATTTCCCTAGAGATAGGGCGTTCCCCTTCGGGGGACAGAGTGACAGGTGGTGCATGGTTGTCGTCAGCTCGTGTCGTGAGATGTTGGGTTAAGTCCCGCAACGAGCGCAACCCTTGATCTTAGTTGCCAGCATTCAGTTGGGCACTCTAAGGTGACTGCCGGTGACAAACCGGAGGAAGGTGGGGATGACGTCAAATCATCATGCCCCTTATGACCTGGGCTACACACGTGCTACAATGGATGGAACAAAGGGTCGCGAAGCCGCGAGGTCGAGCCAATCCCATAAATCCATTCTCAGTTCGGATTGCAGGCTGCAACTCGCCTGCATGAAGCCGGAATCGCTAGTAATCGCGGATCAGCATGCCGCGGTGAATACGTTCCCGGGCCTTGTACACACCGCCCGTCACACCACGAGAGTTTGTAACACCCGAAGTCGGTGGGGTAACCTTTATGGAGCCAGCCGCCTAAGGTGGGACAGATGATTGGGGTGAAGTCGTAACAAGGTAGCCGTATCGGAAGGTGCGGCTGGATCACCTCCTTTCTAAGGATATTGCCGTAAAGGCAATCGGAATGCGAACCTTCTGGTTCGTACTGTGGATGTAATCCACATAGTTGACTGCTTGTTTGTTTAGTTTTGAGGGAGCAATTGCCTCAAGACTTTTTTGTTCCTTGAAAACTAGATAATCGTAAGTAAGAAGAACCAAGAAAAAACCGAGTGATCGCCATTTTAGTTTTTCTCTCTATTTAATAGAGAAATGACCTTTTAGGTTAAGTTAGAAAGGGCGCACGGTGGATGCCTTGGCACTAGGAGCCGATGAAGGACGGGACTAACACCGATATGCTTCGGGGAGCTGTAAGTAAGCTTTGATCCGGAGATTTCCGAATGGGGAAACCCACTGTTCGTAATGGAACAGTATCTTTACCTGAATACATAGGGTATTGAAGGCAGACCCGGGGAACTGAAACATCTAAGTACCCGGAGGAAGAGAAAGCAAACGCGATTCCCTGAGTAGCGGCGAGCGAAACGGGACATAGCCCAAACCAAGAGGCTTGCCTCTTGGGGTTGTAGGACACTCAACATGGAGTTACAAAGGAACGGGGTAGATGAAGTGGTCTGGAAAGGCCGTCAGAGAAGGTAAAAACCCTGTAGTTGAAACTTCGTTCCCTCCTGAGTGGATCCTGAGTACGGCGGGACACGAGAAATCCCGTCGGAAGCTGGGAGGACCATCTCCCAAGGCTAAATACTCCCTAGTGACCGATAGTGAACCAGTACCGTGAGGGAAAGGTGAAAAGCACCCCGGAAGGGGAGTGAAATAGATCCTGAAACCGTGTGCCTACAAGTAGTCAGAGCCCGTTCATGGGTGATGGCGTGCCTTTTGTAGAATGAACCGGCGAGTTACGATTACATGCAAGGTTAAGTTGAGAAGACGGAGCCGCAGCGAAAGCGAGTCTGAATAGGGCGAATTAGTATGTGGTCGTAGACCCGAAACCAGGTGATCTACCCATGTCCAGGGTGAAGGTTGGGTAACACCAACTGGAGGCCCGAACCCACGCACGTTGAAAAGTGCGGGGATGAGGTGTGGGTAGCGGAGAAATTCCAATCGAACTTGGAGATAGCTGGTTCTCTCCGAAATAGCTTTAGGGCTAGCCTCACGTTGTAAGAGTCTTGGAGGTAGAGCACTGTTTGGACTAGGGGCCCTCATCGGGTTACCGAATTCAGACAAACTCCGAATGCCAAAGACTTATCCGTGGGAGTCAGACTGCGAGTGATAAGATCCGTAGTCAAAAGGGAAACAGCCCAGACCACCAGCTAAGGTCCCAAAGTATACGTTAAGTGGAAAAGGATGTGGAGTTGCTTAGACAACCAGGATGTTGGCTTAGAAGCAGCCACCATTTAAAGAGTGCGTAATAGCTCACTGGTCGAGTGACTCTGCGCCGAAAATGTACCGGGGCTAAACGTATCACCGAAGCTGTGGATTGACATCTTAGATGTCAGTGGTAGGAGAGCGTTCTAAGGGCGTTGAAGTCAGACCGTAAGGACTGGTGGAGCGCTTAGAAGTGAGAATGCCGGTATGAGTAGCGAAAGATGGGTGAGAATCCCATCCACCGAATGCCCAAGGTTTCCTGAGGAAGGCTCGTCCTCTCAGGGTTAGTCGGGACCTAAGCCGAGTAGAAAGGCGTAGGCGATGGACAACAGGTTGATATTCCTGTACCACCTCTTTATCGTTTGAGCAATGGGGGGACGCAGTAGGATAGGGTAAGCGCGCTGTTGGATATGCGCGTCTAAGCAGTAAGGCTGCAAGTGAGGCAAATCCCGCTTGCGTGAAGGCTGAGCTGTGACAGCGAGGGAAATATAGTACCGAAGTTCCTGATTTCACACTGCCAAGAAAAGCCTCTAGCGAGATAAAAGGTGCCCGTACCGCAAACCGACACAGGTAGGCGAGGAGAGAATCCTAAGGTGAGCGAGAGAACTCTCGTTAAGGAACTCGGCAAAATGACCCCGTAACTTCGGGAGAAGGGGTGCTCATTTGGGTGAATAGCCTAGATGAGCCGCAGTGAATAAGTACCAGGCGACTGTTTAGCAAAAACACAGGTCTCTGCGAAGCCGCAAGGCGAAGTATAGGGGCTGACGCCTGCCCGGTGCTGGAAGGTTAAGAGGAGGGGTTAGCTCCCGCGAAGCTCTGAATCGAAGCCCCAGTAAACGGCGGCCGTAACTATAACGGTCCTAAGGTAGCGAAATTCCTTGTCGGGTAAGTTCCGACCCGCACGAAAGGCGTAACGATCTGGGCACTGTCTCAACGAGAGACTCGGTGAAATTATAGTACCTGTGAAGATGCAGGTTACCCGCGACAGGACGGAAAGACCCCGTGGAGCTTTACTGTAGCCTGATATTGAATTTTGGTACAGCTTGTACAGGATGGGTAGGAGCCTGAGAAACCGGAGCGCCAGCTTCGGTGGAGGCGCTGGTGGGATACTACCCTGGCTGTATTGAAATTCTAACCCACGCCCCTGATCGGGGCGGGAGACAGTGTCAGGTGGGCAGTTTGACTGGGGCGGTCGCCTCCTAAAGAGTAACGGAGGCGCCCAAAGGTTCCCTCAGAATGGTTGGAAATCATTCGCAGAGTGTAAAGGCACAAGGGAGCTTGACTGCGAGACCTACAAGTCGAGCAGGGACGAAAGTCGGGCTTAGTGATCCGGTGGTTCCGCATGGAAGAGTATCGCTCAACGGATAAAAGCTACCCCGGGGATAACAGGCTTATCTCCCCCAAGAGTCCACATCGACGGGGAGGTTTGGCACCTCGATGTCGGCTCATCGCATCCTGGGGCTGTAGTCGGTCCCAAGGGTTGGGCTGTTCGCCCATTAAAGCGGTACGCGAGCTGGGTTCAGAACGTCGTGAGACAGTTCGGTCCCTATCCGTCGTGGGCGCAGGAAATTTGAGAGGAGCTGTCCTTAGTACGAGAGGACCGGGATGGACGCACCGCTGGTGTACCAGTTGTCTTGCCAAAGGCATCGCTGGGTAGCTATGTGCGGACGGGATAAGTGCTGAAAGCATCTAAGCATGAAGCCCCCTCAAGATGAGATTTCCCATAGCGCAAGCTAGTAAGAACCCTGAAAGATGATCAGGTTGATAGGTCAGAGGTGGAAGCGCGGTGACGTGTGGAGCTGACTGATACTAATCGTTCGAGGACTTAACCAAATTAGATGACTCGTTTTTCTTGAATTCTTCTTACACATTATCTAGTTTTGAGGGAATAAAACCTCAAACCAAATAGTCTGGTGGCGATAGCGAGAAGGTCACACCCGTTCCCATACCGAACACGGAAGTTAAGCTTCTCAGCGCCGATGGTAGTTGGGGGTTTCCCCCTGTGAGAGTAGGACGCCGCCGGGCGAAAAGACAGAGATTCATATCCCTGTCTTTTTTAATCCCTATAATAGAAAACATTATAGAGATCTGTTGTTTTAATAACGAAGTTATCTTGTTCTGCACATTGCCTTGAACAGTAAAAAAGAGTTTTAAAAAACTTTTAAAAAACTGTTGACTGCTAACTTGGTAGATGATAAGATATAAAAGTTGTCACTGAAACAACAACACAAATTGTTCTTTGAAAACTAAACAAACAAGCGTCAACAAACAATATTTATAGTGACTTCTATTATATAGTTGATCACTAGCCAACGTTTTAAATTATGAGCTAAACTCATACTCTTTCTTGGAGAGTTTGATCCTGGCTCAGGACGAACGCTGGCGGCGTGCCTAATACATGCAAGTCGAGCGGATCTTCATTAGCTTGCTTTTGAAGATCAGCGGCGGACGGGTGAGTAACACGTGGGCAACCTGCCTGTAAGACTGGGATAACTTCGGGAAACCGGAGCTAATACCGGATAATCCTTTCCCTCTCATGAGGGAAAGCTGAAAGACGGTTTCGGCTGTCACTTACAGATGGGCCCGCGGCGCATTAGCTAGTTGGTGAGGTAACGGCTCACCAAGGCAACGATGCGTAGCCGACCTGAGAGGGTGATCAGCCACACTGGGACTGAGACACGGCCCAGACTCCTACGGGAGGCAGCAGTAGGGAATCTTCCGCAATGGACGAAAGTCTGACGGAGCAACGCCGCGTGAACGATGAAGGCTTTCGGGTCGTAAAGTTCTGTTGTCAGGGAAGAACAAGTATCGGAGTAACTGCCGGTACCTTGACGGTACCTGACCAGAAAGCCACGGCTAACTACGTGCCAGCAGCCGCGGTAATACGTAGGTGGCAAGCGTTGTCCGGAATTATTGGGCGTAAAGCGCGCGCAGGCGGTTCCTTAAGTCTGATGTGAAAGCCCCCGGCTCAACCGGGGAGGGTCATTGGAAACTGGGGAACTTGAGTGCAGAAGAGGAGAGCGGAATTCCACGTGTAGCGGTGAAATGCGTAGAGATGTGGAGGAACACCAGTGGCGAAGGCGGCTCTCTGGTCTGTAACTGACGCTGAGGCGCGAAAGCGTGGGGAGCGAACAGGATTAGATACCCTGGTAGTCCACGCCGTAAACGATGAGTGCTAAGTGTTAGAGGGTTTCCGCCCTTTAGTGCTGCAGCAAACGCATTAAGCACTCCGCCTGGGGAGTACGGCCGCAAGGCTGAAACTCAAAGGAATTGACGAAATACACACAAGCGGTGGAGCATGTGGTTTAATTCGAAGCAACGCGAAGAACCTTACCAGGTCTTGACATCCTCTTGATTTCCCTAGAGATAGGGCGTTCCCCTTCGGGGGACAGAGTGACAGGTGGTGCATGGTTGTCGTCAGCTCGTGTCGTGAGATGTTGGGTTAAGTCCCGCAACGAGCGCAACCCTTGATCTTAGTTGCCAGCATTCAGTTGGGCACTCTAAGGTGACTGCCGGTGACAAACCGGAGGAAGGTGGGGATGACGTCAAATCATCATGCCCCTTATGACCTGGGCTACACACGTGCTACAATGGATGGAACAAAGGGTCGCGAAGCCGCGAGGTCGAGCCAATCCCATAAATCCATTCTCAGTTCGGATTGCAGGCTGCAACTCGCCTGCATGAAGCCGGAATCGCTAGTAATCGCGGATCAGCATGCCGCGGTGAATACGTTCCCGGCTTTGTACACACCGCCCGTCACACCACGAGAGTTTGTAACACCCGAAGTCGGTGGGGTAACCTTTATGGAGCCAGCCGCCTAAGGTGGGACAGATGATTGGGGTGAAGTCGTAACAAGGTAGCCGTATCGGAAGGTGCGGCTGGATCACCTCCTTTCTAAGGATATTGCCGTAAAGGCAATCGGAATGCGAACCTTCTGGTTCGTACTGTGGATGTAATCCACATAGTTGACTTCTTGTTTGTTTAGTTTTGAGGGAGCAATTGCCTCAAGACTTTTTTGTTCCTTGAAAACTAGATAATCGTAAGTAAGAAGAACCAAGAAAAAACCGAGTGATCGCCATTTTAGTTTTTCTCTCTATTTAATAGAGAAATGACCTTTTAGGTTAAGTTAGAAAGGGCGCACGGTGGATGCCTTGGCACTAGGAGCCGATGAAGGACGGGACTAACACCGATATGCTTCGGGGAGCTGTAAGTAAGCTTTGATCCGGAGATTTCCGAATGGGGAAACCCACTGTTCGTAATGGAACAGTATCTTTACCTGAATACATAGGGTATTGAAGGCAGACCCGGGGAACTGAAACATCTAAGTACCCGGAGGAAGAGAAAGCAAACGCGATTCCCTGAGTAGCGGCGAGCGAAACGGGACATAGCCCAAACCAAGAGGCTTGCCTCTTGGGGTTGTAGGACACTCAACATGGAGTTACAAAGGAACGGGGTAGATGAAGTGGTCTGGAAAGGCCCGTCAGAGAAGGTAAAAACCCTGTAGTTGAAACTTCGTTCCCTCCTGAGTGGATCCTGAGTACGGCGGGACACGAGAAATCCCGTCGGAAGCTGGGAGGACCATCTCCCAAGGCTAAATACTCCCTAGTGACCGATAGTGAACCAGTACCGTGAGGGAAAGGTGAAAAGCACCCCGGAAGGGGAGTGAAATAGATCCTGAAACCGTGTGCCTACAAGTAGTCAGAGCCCGTTCATGGGTGATGGCGTGCCTTTGTAGAATGAACCGGCGAGTTACGATTACATGCAAGGTTAAGTTGAGAAGACGGAGCCGCAGCGAAAGCGAGTCTGAATAGGGCGAATTAGTATGTGGTCGTAGACCCGAAACCAGGTGATCTACCCATGTCCAGGGTGAAGGTTGGGTAACACCAACTGGAGGCTTGAACCCACGCACGTTGAAAAGTGCGGGGATGAGGTGTGGGTAGCGGAGAAATTCCAATCGAACTTGGAGATAGCTGGTTCTCTCCGAAATAGCTTTAGGGCTAGCCTCACGTTGTAAGAGTCTTGGAGGTAGAGCACTGTTTGGACTAGGGGCCTCATCGGTTACCGAATTCAGACAAACTCCGAATGCCAAAGACTTATCCGTGGGAGTCAGACTGCGAGTGATAAGATCCGTAGTCAAAAGGGAAACAGCCCAGACCACCAGCTAAGGTCCCAAAGTATACGTTAAGTGGAAAAGGATGTGGAGTTGCTTAGACAACCAGGATGTTGGCTTAGAAGCAGCCACCATTTAAAGAGTGCGTAATAGCTCACTGGTCGAGTGACTCTGCGCCGAAAATGTACCGGGGCTAAACGTATCACCGAAGCTGTGGATTGACATCTTAGATGTCAGTGGTAGGAGAGCGTTCTAAGGGCGTTGAAGTCAGACCGTAAGGACTGGTGGAGCGCTTAGAAGTGAGAATGCCGGTATGAGTAGCGAAAGATGGGTGAGAATCCCATCCACCGAATGCCCAAGGTTTCCTGAGGAAGGCTCGTCCTCTCAGGGTTAGTCGGGACCTAAGCCGATAGAAAGGCGTAGGCGATGGACAACAGGTTGATATTCCTGTACCACCTCTTTATCGTTTGAGCAATGGGGGGACGCAGTAGGATAGGGTAAGCGCGCTGTTGGATATGCGCGTCTAAGCAGTAAGGCTGCAAGTGAGGCAAATCCCGCTTGCATGAAGGCTGAGCTGTGACAGCGAGGGAAATATAGTACCGAAGTTCCTGATTTCACACTGCCAAGAAAAGCCTCTAGCGAGATAAAAGGTGCCCGTACCGCAAACCGACACAGGTAGGCGAGGAGAGAATCCTAAGGTGAGCGAGAGAACTCTCGTTAAGGAACTCGGCAAAATGACCCCGTAACTTCGGGAGAAGGGGTGCTCATTTGGGTGAATAGCCTAGATGAGCCGCAGTGAATAAGTACCAGGCGACTGTTTAGCAAAAACACAGGTCTCTGCGAAGCCGCAAGGCGAAGTATAGGGGCTGACGCCTGCCCGGTGCTGGAAGGTTAAGAGGAGGGGTTAGCTCACGCGAAGCTCTGAATCGAAGCCCCAGTAAACGGCGCGTAACTAACTATAACGGTCCTAAGGTAGCGAAATTCCTTGTCGGGTAAGTTCCGACCCGCACGAAAGGCGTAACGATCTGGGCACTGTCTCAACGAGAGACTCGGTGAAATTATAGTACCTGTGAAGATGCAGGTTACCCGCGACAGGACGGAAAGACCCCGTGGAGCTTTACTGTAGCCTGATATTGAATTTTGGTACAGCTTGTACAGGATAGGTAGGAGCCTGAGAAACCGGAGCGCCAGCTTCGGTGGAGGCGCTGGTGGGATACTACCCTGGCTGTATTGAAATTCTAACCCACGCCCCTGATCGGGGCGGGAGACAGTGTCAGGTGGGCAGTTTGACTGGGGCGGTCGCCTCCTAAAGAGTAACGGAGGCGCCCAAAGGTTCCCTCAGAATGGTTGGAAATCATTCGCAGAGTGTAAAGGCACAAGGGAGCTTGACTGCGAGACCTACAAGTCGAGCAGGGACGAAAGTCGGGCTTAGTGATCCGGTGGTTCCGCATGGAAGGGCCATCGCTCAACGGATAAAAGCTACCCCGGGGATAACAGGCTTATCTCCCCCCAAGAGTCCACATCGACGGGGAGGTTTGGCACCTCGATGTCGGCTCATCGCATCCTGGGGCTGTAGTCGGTCCCAAGGGTTGGGCTGTTCGCCCATTAAAGCGGTACGCGAGCTGGGTTCAGAACGTCGTGAGACAGTTCGGTCCCTATCCGTCGTGGGCGCAGGAAATTTGAGAGGAGCTGTCCTTAGTACGAGAGGACCGGGATGGACGCACCGCTGGTGTACCAGTTGTCTTGCCAAAGGCATCGCTGGGTAGCTATGTGCGGACGGGATAAGTGCTGAAAGCATCTAAGCATGAAGCCCCCCTCAAGATGAGATTTCCCATAGCGCAAGCTAGTAAGAACCCTGAAAGATGATCAGGTTGATAGGTCAGAGGTGGAAGCGCGGTGACGTGTGGAGCTGACTGATACTAATCGTTCGAGGACTTAACCAAATTAGATGACTCGTTTTTCTTCTTATTCTTCTTACACATTATCTAGTTTTGAGGGAATAAAACCTCAAACCAAATAGTCTGGTGGCGATAGCGAGAAGGTCACACCCGTTCCCATACCGAACACGGAAGTTAAGCTTCTCAGCGCCGATGGTAGTTGGGGGTTTCCCCCTGTGAGAGTAGGACGCCGCCGGGCGAAAAGACAGAGATTCATATCCCTGTCTTTTTTAATCCCTATAATAGAAAACATTATAGAGATCTGTTGTTTTAATAACGAAGTTATCTTGTTCTGCACATTGCCTTGAACAGTAAAAAAGAGTTTTAAAAAACTTTTAAAAAAACTGTTGACTGCTAACTTGGCAGATGATAAGATATAAAAGTTGTCACTGAAACAACAACACAAATTGTTCTTTGAAAACTAAACAAACAAGCGTCAACAAACAATATTTATAGTGACTTCTATTATATAGTTGATCACTAGCCAACGTTTTAAATTATGAGCTAAACTCATACTCTTTCTTGGAGAGTTTGATCCTGGCTCAGGACGAACGCTGGCGGCGTGCCTAATACATGCAAGTCGAGCGGATCTTCATTAGCTTGCTTTTGAAGATCAGCGGCGGACGGGTGAGTAACACGTGGGCAACCTGCCTGTAAGACTGGGATAACTTCGGGAAACCGGAGCTAATACCGGATAATCCTTTCCCTCTCATGAGGGAAAGCTGAAAGACGGTTTCGGCTGTCACTTACAGATGGTACGCGGCGCATTAGCTAGTTGGTGAGGTAACGGCTCACCAAGGCAACGATGCGTAGCCGACCTGAGAGGGTGATCAGTACACTGGGACTGAGACACGGTACCAGACTCCTACGGGAGGCAGCAGTAGGGAATCTTCCGCAATGGACGAAAGTCTGACGGAGCAACGCCGCGTGAACGATGAAGGCTTTCGGGTCGTAAAGTTCTGTTGTCAGGGAAGAACAAGTACCGGAGTAACTGCCGGTACCTTGACGGTACCTGACCAGAAAGCCACGGCTAACTACGTGCCAGCAGCCGCGGTAATACGTAGGTGGCAAGCGTTGTCCGGAATTATTGGGCGTAAAGCGCGCGCAGGCGGTTCCTTAAGTCTGATGTGAAAGCCCCCGGCTCAACCGGGGAGGGTCATTGGAAACTGGGGAACTTGAGTGCAGAAGAGGAGAGCGGAATTCCACGTGTAGCGGTGAAATGCGTAGAGATGTGGAGGAACACCAGTGGCGAAGGCGGCTCTCTGGTCTGTAACTGACGCTGAGGCGCGAAAGCGTGGGGAGCGAACAGGATTAGATACCCTGGTAGTCCACGCCGTAAACGATGAGTGCTAAGTGTTAGAGGGTTTCCGCCCTTTAGTGCTGCAGCAAACGCATTAAGCACTCCGCCTGGGGAGTACGGCCGCAAGGCTGAAACTCAAAGGAATTGACGGGGGCCCGCACAAGCGGTGGAGCATGTGGTTTAATTCGAAGCAACGCGAAGAACTTTACCAGGTCTTGACATCCTCTTGATTTCCCTAGAGATAGGGCGTTCCCCTTCGGGGGACAGAGTGACAGGTGGTGCATGGTTGTCGTCAGCTCGTGTCGTGAGATGTTGGGTTAAGTCCCGCAACGAGCGCAACCCTTGATCTTAGTTGCCAGCATTCAGTTGGGCACTCTAAGGTGACTGCCGGTGACAAACCGGAGGAAGGTGGGGATGACGTCAAATCATCATGCCCCTTATGACCTGGGCTACACACGTGCTACAATGGATGGAACAAAGGGTCGCGAAGCCGCGAGGTCGAGCCAATCCCATAAATCCATTCTCAGTTCGGATTGCAGGCTGCAACTCGCCTGCATGAAGCCGGAATCGCTAGTAATCGCGGATCAGCATGCCGCGGTGAATACGTTCCCGGCCTTTTGTACACACCGCCCGTCACACCACGAGAGTTTGTAACACCCGAAGTCGGTGGGGTAACCTTTATGGAGCCAGCCGCCTAAGGTGGGACAGATGATTGGGGTGAAGTCGTAACAAGGTAGCCGTATCGGAAGGTGCGGCTGGATCACCTCCTTTCTAAGGATATTGCCGTAAAGGCAATCGGAATGCGAACCTTCTGGTTCGTACTGTGGATGTAATCCACATAGTTGACTTCTTGTTTGTTTAGTTTTGAGGGAGCAATTGCCTCAAGACTTTTTTGTTCCTTGAAAACTAGATAATCGTAAGTAAGAAGAACCAAGAAAAAACCGAGTGATCGCCATTTTAGTTTTTCTCTCTATTTAATAGAGAAATGACCTTTTAGGTTAAGTTAGAAAGGGCGCACGGTGGATGCCTTGGCACTAGGAGCCGATGAAGGACGGGACTAACACCGATATGCTTCGGGGAGCTGTAAGTAAGCTTTGATCCGGAGATTTCCGAATGGGGAAACCCACTGTTCGTAATGGAACAGTATCTTTACCTGAATACATAGGGTATTGAAGGCAGACCCGGGGAACTGAAACATCTAAGTACCGGAGGAAGAGAAAGCAAACGCGATTCCCTGAGTAGCGGCGAGCGAAACGGGACATAGCCCAAACCAAGAGGCTTGCCTCTTGGGGTTGTAGGACACTCAACATGGAGTTACAAAGGAACGGGGTAGATGAAGTGGTCTGGAAAGAGTACCCGTCAGAGAAGGTAAAAACCCTGTAGTTGAAACTTCGTTCCCTCCTGAGTGGATCCTGAGTACGGCGGGACACGAGAAATCCCGTCGGAAGCTGGGAGGACCATCTCCCAAGGCTAAATACTCCCTAGTGACCGATAGTGAACCAGTACCGTGAGGGAAAGGTGAAAAGCACCCCGGAAGGGGAGTGAAATAGATCCTGAAACCGTGTGCCTACAAGTAGTCAGAGCCCGTTCATGGGTGATGGCGTGCCTTTGTAGAATGAACCGGCGAGTTACGATTACATGCAAGGTTAAGTTGAGAAGACGGAGCCGCAGCGAAAGCGAGTCTGAATAGGGCGAATTAGTATGTGGTCGTAGACCCGAAACCAGGTGATCTACCCATGTCCAGGGTGAAGGTTGGGTAACACCAACTGGAGGCTTCGAACCCACGCACGTTGAAAAGTGCGGGGATGAGGTGTGGGTAGCGGAGAAATTCCAATCGAACTTGGAGATAGCTGGTTCTCTCCGAAATAGCTTTAGGGCTAGCCTCACGTTGTAAGAGTCTTGGAGGTAGAGCACTGTTTGGACTAGGGGCCCTCATCGGGTTACCGAATTCAGACAAACTCCGAATGCCAAAGACTTATCCGTGGGAGTCAGACTGCGAGTGATAAGATCCGTAGTCAAAAGGGAAACAGCCCAGACCACCAGCTAAGGTCCCAAAGTATACGTTAAGTGGAAAAGGATGTGGAGTTGCTTAGACAACCAGGATGTTGGCTTAGAAGCAGCCACCATTTAAAGAGTGCGTAATAGCTCACTGGTCGAGTGACTCTGCGCCGAAAATGTACCGGGGCTAAACGTATCACCGAAGCTGTGGATTGACATCTTAGATGTCAGTGGTAGGAGAGCGTTCTAAGGGCGTTGAAGTCAGACCGTAAGGACTGGTGGAGCGCTTAGAAGTGAGAATGCCGGTATGAGTAGCGAAAGATGGGTGAGAATCCCATCCACCGAATGCCCAAGGTTTCCTGAGGAAGGCTCGTCCTCTCAGGGTTAGTCGGGACCTAAGCCGAGTAAAAGGCGTAGGCGATGGACAACAGGTTGATATTCCTGTACCACCTCTTTATCGTTTGAGCAATGGGGGGACGCAGTAGGATAGGGTAAGCGCGCTGTTGGATATGCGCGTCTAAGCAGTAAGGCTGCAAGTGAGGCAAATCCCGCTTGCATGAAGGCTGAGCTGTGACAGCGAGGGAAATATAGTACCGAAGTTCCTGATTTCACACTGCCAAGAAAAGCCTCTAGCGAGATAAAAGGTGCCCGTACCGCAAACCGACACAGGTAGGCGAGGAGAGAATCCTAAGGTGAGCGAGAGAACTCTCGTTAAGGAACTCGGCAAAATGACCCCGTAACTTCGGGAGAAGGGGTGCTCATTTGGGTGAATAGCCTAGATGAGCCGCAGTGAATAAGTACGAGGCGACTGTTTAGCAAAAACACAGGTCTCTGCGAAGCCGCAAGGCGAAGTATAGGGGCTGACGCCTGCCCGGTGCTGGAAGGTTAAGAGGAGGGGTTAGCTCACGCGAAGCTCTGAATCGAAGCCCCAGTAAACGGCGGCCGTAACTATAACGGTCCTAAGGTAGCGAAATTCCTTGTCGGGTAAGTTCCGACCCGCACGAAAGGCGTAACGATCTGGGCACTGTCTCAACGAGAGACTCGGTGAAATTATAGTACCTGTGAAGATGCAGGTTACCCGCGACAGGACGGAAAGACCCCGTGGAGCTTTACTGTAGCCTGATATTGAATTTTGGTACAGCTTGTACAGGATAGGTAGGAGCCTGAGAAACCGGAGCGCCAGCTTCGGTGGAGGCGCTGGTGGGATACTACCCTGGCTGTATTGAAATTCTAACCCACGCCCCTGATCGGGGCGGGAGACAGTGTCAGGTGGGCAGTTTGACTGGGGCGGTCGCCTCCTAAAGAGTAACGGAGGCGCCCAAAGGTTCCCTCAGAATGGTTGGAAATCATTCGCAGAGTGTAAAGGCACAAGGGAGCTTGACTGCGAGACCACAAGTCGAGCAGGGACGAAAGTCGGGCTTAGTGATCCGGTGGTTCCGCATGGAAGGGTCATCGCTCAACGGATAAAAGCTACCCCGGGGATAACAGGCTTATCTCCCCCAAGAGTCCACATCGACGGGGAGGTTTGGCACCTCGATGTCGGCTCATCGCATCCTGGGGCTGTAGTCGGTCCCAAGGGTTGGGCTGTTCGCCCATTAAAGCGGTACGCGAGCTGGGTTCAGAACGTCGTGAGACAGTTCGGTCCCTATCCGTCGTGGGCGCAGGAAATTTGAGAGGAGCTGTCCTTAGTACGAGAGGACCGGGATGGACGCACCGCTGGTGTACCAGTTGTCTTGCCAAAGGCATCGCTGGGTAGCTATGTGCGGACGGGATAAGTGCTGAAAGCATCTAAGCATGAAGCCCCCCTCAAGATGAGATTTCCCATAGCGCAAGCTAGTAAGAACCCTGAAAGATGATCAGGTTGATAGGTCAGAGGTGGAAGCGCGGTGACGTGTGGAGCTGACTGATACTAATCGTTCGAGGACTTAACCAAATAGATGACTCGTTTTTCTTCTTATTCTTCTTACACATTATCTAGTTTTGAGGGAATAAAACCTCAAACCAAATAGTCTGGTGGCGATAGCGAGAAGGTCACACCCGTTCCCATACCGAACACGGAAGTTAAGCTTCTCAGCGCCGATGGTAGTTGGGGGTTTCCCCCTGTGAGAGTAGGACGCCGCCGGGCACAAAAAAAGAACAGCTATAATGGCTGTTCTTTTTTTGTGTGTGAAAAATTATTCTACTGATATGTGTCCATTTTATGAAATCAATGGCAGGTAATGAATATATATCCAAACTCTTCCGATATTACTCTAGCATGTATTATTTCCTACTTAAATAATAAAGAGTTTGATTTTGATCGAAGGGGAGCAAATATTTTTAGGTGAAAATGGGGAGATTTCAGATGAAATTAGGGACAAAGATCAATTTAATTGTATTAAGTACGGTGCTATTACTTTCTGTGATCATTGGGACTGTCGTGACAAGGGAAGTAACAGATGGAATTAAGTCTTTTGCGGTGGAAAAAGCCAAGGGAGATCTAGCGTTAAGCGAACGTTACATTGACAACCAATATGCTGGTGAGTGGGAAGTAAGAAATGGCGAGTTATATAAAGGAAGTCAACTTTTTAATGGATACTTCGAAGTAGTAGACACTATTGGTAAAGACACAGGAGATACGGTAACTATTTTTCAAGGGAATACTCGCATAGCAACAAATGTCATGTTGGACGGAAAGCGTGCTGTAGGGACGACGGTTTCTGAAGAGGTGGCGAATGTGGTGCTAAAACAGGAAAAGCCATATTATGGGGAAGCAGTGGTAGCAGGAAATTCGTATCAAACAGCATATACACCTATTAAGGACAAAAATGGGAAAGCAATAGGGATTTTGTATGTAGGTGCTTCCGAAAAGACAATAGATAGTATTTTATCTTCTTTTATGAAAAAATTCATACTCCAAGTTATAGTGGTCGTCATTGTAGCATCCATCGTGATTTACTGGTTTACACGGAATTTAAGAAGAAGATTGGAAGCGATTTCTTCAGCAATGATCAAAGCAGGCACGGGTAATTTTACGGCAGAGGTTGAAGATCATAGTAGTGATGAACTTGGTGAGCTTTCAAAAAGCTATAATAAGATGAAAGAAAATCTTAGCTCGATGTTGAAAGGCGTAATGGAAACCTCTGAACAGGTAGCCGCTTCTTCAGAAGAACTGAATGCAGGGGCAGAACAGACAAGCAGGGCTACCGAGCAAATAACAGAAGCAATTCAGCAGGTAGCCGGTGGTTCTGATGTCCAGGCGCAGGGGATAGAGGAAAGTGCTAGGGCTTTGGAGGAGCTGGCAAAGGGAGTAGCCAATATTGCAGAGACTTCTTCACAAATAGCTGAATCAAATTTACAGGCAAGTGATAATGCTAAACAGGGTGGAGCGCTTGTCCAGGAGACTGCCAGTCAGATGCATATGATTCATTCTTCTGTAGAGGAAACAGGGGAAGTATTCAACTTGCTAAATGAGCGCTCAAGGGAAATTGGGAACATCTCAAAAGTCATTACAGAAATCGCGGATCAGACAAATTTACTTGCTTTGAATGCAGCTATTGAAGCAGCGAGAGCAGGGGACCTTGGGAAAGGATTTGCTGTTGTTGCTGCAGAGGTCAGGAAGTTGGCTGAGCAATCCCAAACCTCTTCTAACCAAATTTCTGATTTAATCAGCAAAATTCAAACCGATATGGAACATTCTAACGACTCGATTGAAAATGTGAAAAAAGAAGTACTTAGCGGCTTAGGGGTTGTTGAGGGTACTCAAAAAAGCTTCCAGGAGATTCTTCAATCCATGGAAAAAATGGGTGAACAAATTGGAGAGATGGCAGCGACTGCTGAACAAATGTCTGCGAGTACTGAAGAAATATCCGCAACAGTACATGAGGTATCGACCATATCTAAGGAATCTTCCTTGCACACGCAAAATGTCGCGGCTTCAGCTGAGGAACAATTGGCTTCAATGGAGGAAATTACCGCATCGGCTATTAATTTGTCAGCAATGGCAGTATCATTAAAAGATACTGTCAGCCGATTTAAGATTTAAATTGAAAACATCAAGCCATTCCGGTCACGGTTTAAGGCTTGATGTTTTTTTGGATATTAATGTTATCATAATCGTCAATGCCGTAATATTTTCAATGTAAAAAAGTTTCAAATCCATAGGTTAAGGAAACCTTAAGATGAGATATCTTTTTCGTTAAGAACTTGCATGTTGCTTTACAAGTGATTTGTTTAATGCGAACATTAGGGATTATTAGAAGAGATGTTTGGAGGGTTTTTGAATGCTTGAAAATAGTTTTGTCATGGTGGTCATCATCTTAATCATCAATATTGTGTATGTGTCTTTTTTTACAATCAGGATGATTTTGACTTTGAAGGGGCAGCGTTACTTGGCTGCGGGGCTCAGCACGATTGAGGTTGTCATTTATGTTGTTGGTCTTGGCCTGGTACTTGAGAATTTAAATCAGATACAGAATCTGGTTGCATATGCTGTCGGTTATGGCATCGGTGTCATTGTCGGGATGAAAATTGAAGAGAAGCTGGCACTTGGCTATATTACGATCAATGTGATTACGAAAGAGTATGATGTAGATTTGCCTAAGGCTTTGCGTGCACTTGGTTACGGGGTGACGGATTGGGCTGCGCATGGACTTGAGGGCGACCGGATGGCGATGCAGATTTTAACGCCGCGAAAGTATGAATTGAAGTTGTATGAGAAGATTAAGGAATTGGATCCGAAGGCTTTTATCATTGCGTATGAGCCAAAATCGATTCATGGCGGGTTCTGGGTAAAATCGGTACGGAAAGGAAAGCTGTTTTCATGAGCAAGGGTAAAAAGAAGCAAATGTTTGAAGTCGGTGAACATGAATCAATTGATGATTGCCTTAATAGAATGAAGAAGGACGGATTTGCACCTGTCCGCAGAATGGAAAAGCCGATTTTTAAAGAAGTTGAACAGAATGGCAAAGTTGAATACGAGCCTGCTGGCAGGCAGATTATTTTTGAGGCAAAGTTGATTGAAAGCTGACTTGCGTTAGTTGTTTAAAGCCCTAAACACGAACAATATAAAATAGAAATTATGTAATGTTCGATTATTAATTGACAACAAGTCGAATTAGTTGTTAATATGTAGATGTCGAAAGTGAAATTTAGTTTTCCCTCGTATAATAATGGGGATATAGCCCATGAGTCTCTACCCGGTAACCGTAAATCGCCGGACTATGAGGGAAAGTAGTTTTTAAGTGAAGGGAAAAGAAATCGCGTTCACTTATGGATTTCTTTGCTTATGCACCCGGACAGACTACTTTCTCTTCTATTAGAGGAAGCAGTCTATCCGGTTTTTTTGTTTTTTAACTCCAAAGGGGGTAGAAATATGACAGTTGCAGTCATTATGGGGAGCAAATCGGATTGGGAAACAATGAAGCATGCGTGTGACATACTCGATCAGTTAGAAGTTTCTTATATAAAGAAGGTCGTTTCAGCGCACCGCACACCGGATTTAATGTTTGATTTCGCCGAGAAGGCTAGGGAAGAAGGTATGAAAGTGATCATCGCTGGAGCAGGCGGGGCTGCGCACCTTCCGGGGATGGTAGCGGCGAAAACAACTTTGCCGGTCATCGGAGTTCCTGTCCAGTCGAAGGCGCTGAACGGACTGGATTCTTTATTATCGATTGTCCAAATGCCTGGCGGAGTGCCGGTTGCGACAGTAGCAATCGGGAAAGCTGGAGCGACAAATGCGGGTTTGCTCGCAGCACAGATACTTGGCGCACATGACAATGAGGTAGCAGAGAGACTCGAAATGCTGAGGGAAAAGACGAAGATGTCAGTGATGGAAAGCAGTGATGAGCTTGTCTAAGGTAATTTTACCAGGGGAAACGATTGGGATTATTGGCGGCGGACAGCTTGGGAAGATGATGGCGCTGTCGGCAAAAGCGATGGGATTCAAGGTGGTCGTGCTTGACCCGACAGAAGATTGTCCGTGCGGTCAGGTGGCTGACGAGCAGATTGTCGGAGGTTACGATGATATTGGTAAAATAAAGAAGCTATCAGAACAGAGTGATGTGATCACTTATGAGTTTGAAAATATAGATGCAATTGCCCTCGAATGGTTGAATGAAAACGCCTATGTGCCGCAGGGTACGGAATTGCTGCGGGTCACTCAGGACAGGATAGAAGAGAAGCGCCATATCGAGGCAGCGGGTGTTAGCGTGGCTCCATACGCGGTTGTGACCAAGGTGGAGGATGTCAGGGCAGGAATTGAAGCGCTTGAACTGCCTGCTGTTTTGAAAACAGCCAGGGGCGGTTATGATGGCAAAGGACAACTGGTTATGAGGTCTGTTGATGATATTGATTTAGCAGAAACATTAGTCAGCCAGGGTGTTTGTGTGCTGGAAAAGTGGATTCCGTTCGATAAGGAAATTTCAGTGATCATCACTCGCGGTACCAATGGTGAAACGAGCGTATTCCCGGTTGCTGAGAATGTTCATAAGGAAAACATTCTGCATCAGACAATTGTGCCAGCAAGAATCAGCGCGAAAGCTGAAGCACAGGCTATAGAGGCAGCGAAACAAATTGCGTCAGCATTAGGGTTGGTTGGAACACTGGCAGTTGAGATGTTTTTGGCTGACAATGATGAGCTTTACATAAATGAACTCGCGCCGAGGCCGCATAACTCGGGGCATTATACGATTGAAGCATGTGAAACGTCGCAGTTTGAGCAGCATGTCAGGGCAGTTTGCGGCTGGCCATTGGGAAGCACGAATTTGCTGAAACCTGCGGTGATGGTGAATATTCTAGGGAGAACACCAACAACCTTTATTGGATAAAATTCCTGAATTACAGGGTTGGAACATCCACTTATACGGCAAAAAGGAAGCCAAACATAAGCGCAAAATGGGCCATGTGACCCTGTTGCGTGAAACAGTAGAGATTGCACTCGAGGATGCGGAGCAGAGCGGTATCTGGAGATATGCAGCAGAAATGATCGGAGGACAAAAGAGATGATAGATCGTTATACAAGACCGGAAATGGGAGCAATTTGGACGGAGGAAAATCGCTTTAAGGCATGGCTCGAGGTCGAGATCCTTGCATGTGAAGCTTGGGCAGAACTTGGAGATATTCCTAAGGAAGACGTAAAGAAACTCCGACAGAATGCCTCTTTTGATATCGACCGGATTAAGGAAATCGAAGAAGAGACGCGCCATGATGTCGTTGCTTTTACAAGAGCGGTATCAGAAACACTTGGAGAAGAGCGGAAATGGGTCCACTATGGTCTTACTTCGACGGATGTAGTTGATACAGCTTTGTCTTATGTGCTTAAGCAGGCAAATGAAATTTTAATGAAGGACCTTGAGAACTTTGTAGAGATCCTGACTAACAAAGCAAAGGAACATAAATACACAGTCATGATGGGACGTACGCACGGTGTTCATGCCGAACCGACTACATTTGGCTTGAAGCTGGCTCTTTGGTTAGAGGAAATGAAGCGCAACCTTGAGCGTTTCAAAATGGCTTCCCGCGATGTGGAATTCGGCAAGATTTCTGGTGCGGTCGGTACTTATGCGAATATCGATCCATTTGTTGAATCGTATGTTTGTGAAAAATTAGGGCTGCAGGCGGCACCGATTTCGACACAGACTTTGCAGCGTGACCGTCATGCCTACTATATGTCGGCGCTCGCTTTGATTGCGACTTCAATTGAAAAGTTTGCGGTTGAAATTCGCGGTTTGCAAAAGAGTGAAACTCGTGAGGTGGAGGAGTTTTTTGCGAAAGGACAGAAGGGTTCATCTGCTATGCCGCATAAGCGCAACCCGATTGGTTCTGAGAACATGACAGGAATGGCGAGGGTCATCCGTGGGTATATGACGACGGCTTACGAGAATGTGCCACTATGGCACGAGCGCGATATTTCGCATTCATCAGCAGAAAGGATTATCCTGCCGGATGCAACGATTGCATTGAACTATATGTTGAATCGTTTCGGAAATATCGTCAAGAACTTGACGGTCTACCCTGAGAACATGAAGCGTAATATGGACCGGACACTGGGCTTGATTTACTCTCAGCGTGTGCTGCTTGCATTGATCGACAAAGGCATGTCCCGTGAGGAAGCGTATGACACTGTCCAGCCGCGGGCGATGGAAGCGTGGGAAAAGCAGGTGCAGTTCCGCAGCCTGATCGAACAGGATGAAAAGATTGCCGGACTGCTGAGTGAAGCTGAAATTGATGACTGCTTCGATTACAACTACCATATCAAGCATGTTGATATGATTTTTGAAAGACTGGGACTTTAAATATGAACGGGCAAGATTTCTTGCCCTTCTTTTATATGATAGAGACTGAAGATTGCCAATTATCTCAATCGGAGGGCGTTGAAATGGAAGAGCTGTTATACGAAGGGAAAGCAAAACGGATTTACGCAACGGATGACGAGCGGGTTGTAAGGGTTCAATACAAGGATTCGGCGACGGCGTACAACGGTGAGAAGAAAGCAGAGATTGTCGGCAAAGGAAGATTGAATAACGAGATTACAAGTCTATTATTCTCAAAGCTTAGCGAAGCGGGGATTCAGTCCCATTTTATCGACAAAATTTCTGCCAATGAGCAGCTGGTGAAGCGGGTTGCCATCATTCCGCTTGAGGTCGTTGTGAGGAACTTTGCTGCCGGCAGCTTTTCTAAGCGGCTTGGTGTCGAGGAAGGCGAAAAGCTTTCGAGGCCGATTGTTGAGTTTTATCTGAAGGATGATGCGCTTGGCGATCCGCTGATCACGGATGAACATGTTGATGTGCTGGATTTGGCGACTGCAGAAGAAGTAGCTGAGCTGAAGGCAGCGGCTTTGAAGATCAATGATGTACTGGGTGGATTTTTCACAGAGATTGGCGTGACGCTGATTGACTTCAAGCTTGAATTTGGCAAGGATGCCGAGGGCAATATCCTGCTTGCGGATGAGATTTCGCCGGACACTTGCAGGCTTTGGGATAGGGAGACCCAACAGAAGCTGGATAAGGATGTATTCCGCCGCGATTTAGGGAACCTGACAGATGCTTACGAAACCATTTTGACGAGATTGGGAGGACAATTGAATGTATAAAGTGAAGGTGTATGTCACGTTAAGGGAAAGTGTTTTGGATCCACAGGGGACGGCTGTTAAAAAATCACTTGCGACTCATGGTTACGAAGGCATCCAGGAGGTTCGAATCGGCAAGTACATGGAACTTACTTTGGATGAGAGTGTGAAAGATGTAGACGGCGCGGTGAAGGAAATGTGCGAGCGTCTGCTGGCGAATCCGGTGATCGAGGACTACAAGTATGAAGTCGAGGAGGTTGTTGCACAGTGAAGTTTGCGGTGATCGTATTTCCGGGTTCGAACTGTGACATCGACATGTACCATGCGGTAAAAGATGAGCTGGGAGAAGAAGCAGAATATGTCTGGCATGACACTGAAAGTCTTGAAGATTATGATGCCGTGCTTTTGCCAGGCGGTTTCTCATATGGAGATTACTTGAGATCAGGCGCAATCGCGCAGTTCAGCAATGTCATGAAGGAAGTCGTGAAAGCGGCTCAAGCAGGCAAGCCTGTGCTAGGTGTCTGCAACGGATTTCAGATTTTGCTGGAGGCTGGGCTGCTTCCAGGTGCCATGCGACGCAATGAAAGCTTGAAGTTCATTTGCAAGCAGGTCGAGCTGAAGGTAGAGAATAACGAAACGATGTTTTCTGCTGGCTATGCAAATGGGGAAGTCATCACGATCCCTGTTGCACATGGCGAGGGCAATTATTATTGCGATGAGGAGACTCTATCAAGTTTGAAGTCAAATAACCAGATCGTGTTCACTTACAATGGCGAGAATCCGAATGGAAGCCTTCAAAATATTGCCGGGATCATCAATGAGCGCGGGAATGTCCTCGGGATGATGCCTCATCCTGAACGTGCTGTCGATGAAATGCTGGGCGGTGCGGACGGACTGAAGTTTTTCAAATCAATCGTTAAACAATGGAGGGAAGCAAATGCGATTAATGCTTGAACCAAGTCCAGAGCAAATTAAACAGGATAAAATTTATCGGGAAATGGGGCTGTCAGACAGCGAGTTTGCTTCTGCCGAACAGATTCTTGGCCGTACTCCTAACTATACAGAAACGGGCTTGTTTTCGGTTATGTGGTCGGAGCACTGCAGCTACAAGAACTCGAAGCCTGTGCTGAAAAAGTTCCCTGTCACTGGGGAGCGCGTTTTACAGGGACCAGGCGAAGGCGCGGGAATTGTGGATATTGGCGATGGCCAGGCGGTCGTTTTTAAGATCGAGAGCCACAACCATCCATCTGCGATTGAGCCTTACCAGGGTGCTGCTACAGGTGTCGGCGGCATCATCCGCGATGTTTTTTCGATGGGAGCAAGGCCAATTGCTTTATTGAACTCCCTCCGTTTTGGTGAACTTGAATCGCCACGCGTGAAATATTTATTTGAACAGGTTGTTGCCGGGATTGCTGGCTACGGAAACTGCATTGGCATTCCCACTGTTGGGGGCGAGGTCCAGTTTGATGCCGCTTATGAGGGCAATCCGCTTGTGAACGCGATGTGCGTTGGGCTGATCAACCATGAGGATATCAAGAAGGGGCAGGCGCATGGTGTTGGCAATACCGTTATGTATGTGGGCGCGAAAACAGGCCGTGACGGCATCCATGGTGCCACATTTGCTTCTGAGGAATTGAATGAGTCATCTGAAGATAAGCGTCCAGCTGTCCAGGTTGGCGATCCGTTTATGGAAAAATTGCTTTTAGAGGCTTGTTTGGAGCTTGTGAAAAATGACGCGCTTGTTGGCATCCAGGACATGGGGGCGGCTGGTCTGACGAGTTCATCTGCCGAGATGGCAAGTAAGGCAGGTTCAGGAATCGAAATGAACCTTGACCTAGTGCCACAGCGTGAAACAGGAATGACTGCATACGAAATGATGCTATCAGAGTCCCAGGAGCGTATGCTGATCGTCGTTGAAAAAGGCCGCGAGCAGGAAATCATCGATCTTTTTTCAAAATATGAGCTTGAAGCAGTTGCGATTGGAAAAGTAACGGATGACAAGATGCTTCGTCTTTTCCATAAAGGGGAAGTGGTGGCTGATGTTCCGGCAGATGCGCTGGCTGAAGAAGCGCCTGTCTATTATAAGCCTTCGAGCGAACCAGCTTATTTCCGTGAGTTCCAAGCGATGGTCAATGAAGCGCCTGATGTTGAAAACTATGAAGCTACTCTTTTACAGCTGCTGCAACAGCCGACAATCGCGAGCAAAGAGTGGGTTTATGACCAATATGACCATATGGTCCGCACGAGTACGGTCGTTTCTCCAGGATCAGATGCTGCGGTTGTACGGATTCGCGGAACGGAGAAAGGCCTAGCGATGACGACGGACTGTAACTCTCGTTATATCTATCTTGATCCGGAAACAGGCGGGAAGATTGCCGTTGCTGAGGCAGCGCGCAATATTGTCTGCTCTGGCGGCGAACCATTGGCGATCACGGACTGCCTGAACTTTGGGAATCCTGAGAAGCCGGAGATTTTCTGGCAGTTTGAAAAAGCGGTCGACGGCATGAGCGAAGCGTGCCGGACACTGAGTACGCCTGTCATTGGCGGAAATGTGAGTTTGTATAACGAAACGAATGGAACAGCAGTCTACCCGACCCCGGTTGTCGGAATGGTTGGACTGGTTGAGGATCTTAAGCATGTAACCACTCAGCATTTTAAAAATGCCGATGATTTAATCTATCTTCTGGGTGACACAAAAGATGAGTTCGGCGGCAGTGAGCTTCAGAAGCTTATTTATGGCCGGATTTTTGGCAAGGCACCTGAATTGGATTTAGAAGTGGAGGCCAGCTATCAGGCTCAAATTTTAACAGCGATTAAAAAAGGGCTTGTTGCATCTGCTCATGATGTGGCGGAGGGCGGCGTCGCAGTTGCGCTTGCTGAATCCGTGATTGGCAGCAAGGGGCTTGGTGCTTCTGTTGAACTGGAAGGCAATGCTGTATCGGCATTGTTCAGCGAATCGCAATCCCGCTTTCTTTTATCAGTAAAACCAGAGCACCAGATCGAGTTTGAAAGTTTAACAGCTGCGGTGCTGATTGGTAAAGTTGTAGAAACGACAGTTTTAAAGATTGATGTAAACGGGAAGAACGTGATCAATCATGATGCAGAGGGGCTGAAAAAGGCTTGGAAAGGAGCCATCCCATGCTTGCTGAACTAAAAGGCTTGAATGAGGAATGCGGCGTTTTTGGAATCTGGGGACATCCCGAGGCAGCGCAAATTACGTATTACGGACTTCACAGCCTGCAGCATCGCGGACAGGAAGGCACGGGCATTGTTGTCAGTGATGGCCAGCAGCTTAAGGGGCGTAAAGGCGAGGGGCTTGTAACGGAAATTTTTACGGCTGATGCGATGGAAGACCTTCAGGGTGTTGGCGCAATCGGCCATGTCAGATATGCGACAGCGGGAGGCGGCGGCTATGAAAATGTCCAGCCGCTTCTGTTCCAATCACAGAACGGCGGACTTGCTCTTGCGCATAACGGAAACCTTGTGAATGCCGATGCGTTAAGGAATCAGCTGGAAGCTCAAGGGAGTATTTTCCAGACAAGTTCTGATACAGAGGTGCTCGCTCATCTGATTAAGCGCGGAGGCTTCAGCCATTTGAAGGATCGTGTCAAAAATGCTCTTCCGATGCTGAAGGGTGCTTACGCTTTTTTAATCATGACCGAAACCGAAATGATGGTGGCATTAGATCCGCATGGACTTCGCCCGCTGTCATTGGGCCGTCTTGGAGATGCGTATGTGGTCGCTTCAGAGACTTGCGCGTTCGATATTGTTGGCGCTGAATTTGTAAGGGACATCCTTCCTGGAGAATTGCTAGTGATTGATGCAGACGGCCTTCACTCTGAGATGTACTCAATGAGCTCAAGCACAGCAATCTGTACGATGGAATATATCTATTTTTCAAGACCAGATAGCAACATTCATGGAATCAACGTGCATGCGGCCCGTAAAAATCTCGGCAAACAGCTGGCGAAGGAAGTACCGATTGAGGCGGATGTTGTTACAGGTGTACCAGATTCAAGTATATCCGCGGCGATTGGCTATGCGGAAGAATCGGGAATCCCGTATGAAATGGGACTGATCAAGAACCGTTATGTTGGCCGAACATTCATCCAGCCATCCCAAAGCTTAAGGGAACAGGGTGTTAAGATGAAGCTTTCGCCGGTACGCGGAATTGTGGAAGGCAAGCGTGTCATCATGGTGGACGATTCAATTGTCCGCGGTACGACCAGCCGCCGAATTGTGAAGATGCTGAAGGAAGCGGGCGCAACCGAGGTACACGTCGTCATCAGTTCGCCGCCAATCCAGAATCCATGCTTCTACGGAATCGATACATCTACTCGCGAAGAGTTAATTGCTTCAGAGCACACAGTTGAAGAGATTCGAAAATTGATTGGTGCCGACTCACTGACTTTTTTGACTGTAGAAGGCATGCTTGAGGCAATCGGACGAAATGAACCTGGCGAAACACGCGGCCAGTGCCTCGCCTGTTTTACCGGGAAGTACCCGACAGAGATCTATCCGCAGGCAGTGCCTGCTGGGCAAAAGTGCTGATTTTAAATTTACCAAGGAGACAATCCTGAATTTTTAATAGTATATTTCCAAAAATAGGATAAATACGCAATTACGAGTGATTTTCGCGCAATTATGGAAAGTGAGTGTGCAATTCCAGCAGTTTTTCGTGCAATGATGCTAAGTGGAGTCTGCAATTCCAGCAGTACTTTGCCCAATGGTGATAAAGAGGGGGCAATTTGTGCAAAGACTGGTTCTTCTAATATGAATATCAAGAAATAATAGCTTAAACAAGAGAAATACAGCCAAATCGGAGGTAGTGAACATGGCAAATGCGTATAAGCAGGCTGGTGTGGATATAGAGGCCGGGTACGAAGCGGTTGAGCGAATCAAAAAGCATGTGAAGCGGACGGTCAGGCCTGGTGTAATGGGTGCTCTTGGCGGATTCGGCGGGATGTTCGACCTTTCCAGCCTTGATCTGAATGAACCGGTGCTCGTTTCGGGAACGGATGGTGTTGGCACGAAGCTGATGCTGGCATTCATGATGGACCGACATGATACAATCGGCATAGATGCGGTTGCGATGTGCGTGAATGATATCGTCGTCCAGGGTGCGGAACCTTTATATTTCCTTGATTACATCGCCTGCGGCAAGGCTCAGCCTGAAAAAATCGAGGCGATTGTCAAGGGGATTGCCGATGGCTGTGAACAGGCAGGCTGCGCGCTTGTTGGTGGTGAAACTGCCGAAATGCCGGGGATGTACTCTCCGGAAGAATATGATTTGGCTGGGTTTGCGGTCGGAGCCTGTGAAAAAGCTGAAATTATCACCGGCCAGCAAATCAAAGAAGGCGATGTGCTGATTGGGCTGGCATCAAGCGGCATCCACAGCAATGGCTACTCGCTTGTGCGCAAGGTGTTTTTTGAACAGGCAGGCTGGGAGCTGGAGCGTTATGTCGATGAGTTCGGTTGTACGCTTGGTGAAGAGCTGCTGAAGCCGACACGCATTTATGTAAAATCGGTGCTTGAAGCGATGAAGCAGTTCAAGCTTAAAGGACTTGCCCATATCACGGGCGGCGGTTTTATTGAAAATATCCCAAGGATGCTTCCGCAAGGACTTGGTGCTGAAATTGAGGAAGGAAGCTGGGAAATTCCGCAGGTATTCAAAACATTGGAATCTTTAGCCCGACTTGAGCGGGATGACATGTATAATACATTTAATATGGGCATCGGCATGATCGCTGCAGTTGATAAAAGCATTGCCCATGAAGTGGTCCAGTATTTTAACGAACTGGGTGAAAAGGCTGAAGTGATCGGCACAGTTACCGGGTCAGAAGGAATTCAGGTGAAAAGAGCTGGTGAGCAGGTATGAAAAAAATAGCCATTTTTGCTTCAGGGAGTGGCAGCAATTTTCAGGCAATTGCTGTTGCAGCCCAGGCTGGCACGCTGAATGTTGAAATCAGCCTGCTTGTATGCGACAAGCCAGGCGCTTTTGCGGTTGATCGCGCTGAAATGCTAGGCATCCCTGCACTCGTCATCAGCCCGAAGAGCTATCCTTCCAAGGCAGACTATGAGGGAGAGGTTTTACAGAAACTTGCGGGTCTTGAAGTCGACATGATTGTCCTTGCCGGCTATATGCGTCTCATCGGTCCGACATTGCTTGAGGCTTTTGAAGGAAAAATAGTCAACATCCACCCGTCATTATTGCCTGCGTTCCCTGGGAAGGATGCAATTGGCCAGGCGCTGGCAGCGGGAGTGGAGAAAACCGGAGTGACCATCCATTACGTCGATGAAGGGATGGACACCGGGCCGATCATTGCCAGTGTGTCAGTGAAAATCACGCCAGACGAAACGAGAGAAACCCTTCAGAAGAAAATACAGCGGATTGAACACAGCTTGTATCCAGATGTTTTGGAGGAGCTGTTGAACGGAGAAGAGGAGGCAGTACAATGGGAAAAAAGCGTGCATTGATCAGTGTTTCAAATAAGGAAGGAATTGTTGAATTAGCGAAAGAGCTTGTCGGCCTTGGGTTCGAGATCGTCTCGACTGGTGGTACGAAGCAGGCGCTCAAGGATGGCGGTGTGCCAGTGATTGGAATCAGTGATGTGACTGGTTTTTCGGAAATCCTTGAAGGTCGTGTGAAGACGCTGCACCCTAAAATTCATGGGGGTCTCCTTGCGAAGTATGATGATCCATCCCACCAGGCACAGCTGGCTGAAAATGAAATCGAGAAAATCGAGCTAGTCTGCGTGAATTTATATCCTTTCAAAGAAACGATCTCAAAACCTGGTGTATCGCCAGAGGATGCAATCGAAAACATCGATATCGGCGGTCCTGCGATGCTGCGTGCCTCAGCAAAAAACCATCAATACATAACCGTGCTCGTCGATCCTGTTGATTACAAGCAGGTAATTGAAGAGTACAAAAATCAAAACGGAACCACAGTGGAAACGCGCCGCAGCCTTGCTGCGAAGGTATTCCGCCACACGGCTGCTTATGATGCACTGATTGCAGAATACATGACCAATCTTGCGGGAGAAGAGCAGCCGGAAAAAATGACGGTAACATACGAGTTGAAGCAAAGTCTTCGATATGGCGAAAATCCGCATCAACAGGCAGCTTTTTACCAGAAGCCGCTTGGATCGGCCTTTTCGGTAGCAGCTGCTGAGCAGCTTCATGGAAAAGAACTTTCCTATAATAATATCAATGATGCGAATGCTGCTTTGCAGATTGTAAAAGAGTTCTCTGAGCCTGCTGCGGTTGCAGTCAAGCACATGAACCCTTGCGGAGTGGGCATTGGAAAAGATGTTTTTGATGCTTTCGGAAAAGCGTTCGAAGCAGATCCTGTTTCAATTTTTGGCGGCATTATTGCCTTGAATCGTGAAGTAAATGCTGAGACAGCTCGCAAGCTATATGAGATCTTCCTTGAGATTATCATCGCTCCTTCTTTTAGCGATGATGCCATTGAAATTTTAACGGGAAAGAAAAACCTCCGCTTGTTGAAGGTCTCTTTTGATGGAGAAGCTTCAAAGGAAAACACACTATCCTCAATTGAAGGCGGATTGCTCATCCAGGAACAGGATGCATATGGTTTTGAGGATGCGGAAATCTCCGTGCCGACAAAGCGTGAACCGACGGAAACTGAGTGGGAAGCCTTGAAGCTTGGCTGGAAGGTTGTTAAGCATGTTAAATCCAATGCGATTGTCGTAGCGAATAAAGACATGACAATCGGAATCGGTGCAGGGCAAATGAACCGTGTCGGTGCCGCTAAAATTGCCCTGGAACAAGCTGGTACCAAAGCGGATGGAGCAGCGCTCGCATCTGACGCGTTCTTCCCGATGGATGATACCGTCGAAGCAGCAGCAAAAGCCGGAATCACAGCGATCATCCAGCCAGGCGGTTCAGTACGCGATGCAGATTCAATCAAGAAAGCGGATGAATATGGCATTGCGATGGTGTTCACAGGTGTAAGGCATTTCAGACATTAATATCCATTGAATTATAAAAGATAAGCAGTTCTGAAATTTACGGGGGTGCGTGATATGAAGGTTCTTGTGATTGGAAAAGGTGGTCGTGAGCATGCGATTTGCCAGAAGGTCAGTGGCAGTCCGCTTGTGAAAGAGGTGTTCGCGGCACCAGGGAATCCAGGAATGGCCGATTGTGCGAAGCTAGTGGAAATCAATGAAACGGATTTGGATAGACTTGTTTCTTTTGCAAAGGAAGAACAAATCGGGCTGACGATTATCGGTCCTGAGGTTCCGCTGCTTGAAGGTTTGGCAGATCGTTTCATTGAGGAAGGGCTGAAGGTATTCGGTCCGTCCAAAGCGGCCGCAATCATCGAAGGCAGCAAATCGTTCGCGAAGGACCTGATGAAAAAGTACGGAATCCCAACAGCCAAATATGAAACATTCAGTGACTATGTAGAAGCAAAGGCGTATCTTGACGAAGTCGGAGCACCGATTGTCATCAAGGCAGACGGACTGGCGGCCGGCAAGGGCGTGGTCGTTGCGATGACTGTGCAGGAAGCAGAATTGGCTTTACAGGAAATGTTGCTGAACAGCAAGTTCGGCGAGGCATCCGCCAGCGTGGTGATAGAGCAATTTTTAACAGGGGAAGAGTTTTCGCTGATGGCGTTTGTGAACGGCGGCAATGTGATTCCCCTTGAAATCGCCCAGGACCATAAGCGAGCCTACGACGGCGACAAAGGACCGAACACCGGCGGCATGGGCGCGTATTCTCCGGTCCCTCACATCCGAAGGGAATCCATTGTGGTTGCAGTGGAACAAATCCTTCAGCCGGCAGCCATTGCGATGGAAATGGAAGGCCGCAGTTTTACCGGAATTCTATATGCTGGTCTGATCGAAACAGAAGAAGGTCCTAAAGTGATTGAATTCAATGCGCGTTTCGGCGATCCGGAAACACAGGTCATTTTGCCAAGGATGAAATCGGACTTGGTTCAGGTCATACTGGAAGTGCTTGAAGGAAAAAAGCCGGAGATTCAGTGGCATGAAGAAGCAATGATTGGTGTGGTCGTCGCGGCCAATGGCTATCCTGAAGAGTATGAAAAAGGCGCAGTTTTGAAGGGCATCGAAAACATCTCGCAGGTGTATCATGCGGGTACTGCGAAAAACATAGAGGGTGAATTTATTACGAACGGCGGAAGGGGTAATCCTTGTCGGAGCAAAAGCGGCATCATTAAAAGAAGCACAGCAAAAGGTATATGCTGAGCTTGAAAAACTGGACTGCCCCGAAACGTTTTACCGCAAGGACATCGGCAGCAGGGCTATCGGGCACGTCTCTTGTTAGAGCCTTTCATATAAACGAGCAGCAGGGCAATAATGCTTCCAATGAGTGCAATCCAGACAAAGCTGACGTCCGTGATATATTCCCAGAACATAGTATCATCTCCTTTTAGCAAGCCCCCAGAGTTTAGGGGGGCTTTGTTTTTTATCAGATCAGCTCGGATTATAGGGAATCCAGCCCTCAGAATCCCCGTTTTCCGCGTTCTTATCCCCCATCATGTCCTGACCTTTTTCATATGCGGCTGTCAGCGGGCAATAGCGGACGATCCCTTCGCCAACTTTCATGGCACCCAACATCGCCATGAAAATATAGGAATCCTTCCACGGGCGTTTCACCATTTTTGAAGTTGACCATGCCAGGATTGTCAGGCCAGCTGTAATCCTGATGAGCGCGTTGATGATTCCAATATTCGGGCGTACATTCATATTCAATCGCTCCTTTACAATTAATTTGAAATTCTTTAATGCGTTAAACAGTGAAATATGTTACGATAGTACAATAATGTAAGGGCTTTCTTCTAAAGAAAAATTCAAGAAATGGCCAGCTCCAGCGCCAAGCCCCTCGAGGTCGCTTCGGTCCGCTCGGGTGAAGTCAAAGAACGACTTCACTGGTCGGCACTGCAGCGCATGTCGGGGTGATCAAGGCGCTTGCGCTTTTCGTTTTAACATAGAGAAAAGGGGAACATGGTATGGAACAACGTTATCGATGGAAAAACAAACAATTGCGCGACCATGCTGCTGTTTTGGACGGCACCCTTTCACCGACGGTCTTATTGAAAAATGCGACATATTTGAACCAGACATTCCGCAAGTGGATGACTGCGAACATTTGGATTTACAATGACAGGATTGTGTATGTTGGTGAAAACCTGCCTGAAAATACGAAGCAAAGTGAAATAGTGGATTGCACAGGGATGAAGCTGGTGCCTGGTTATATTGAACCTCATGCTCATCCATTTCAACTTTATAATCCCCATTCTTTCGCTGCCTATGCATCGCAGACGGGGACGACGACACTGATCAATGACAATATGGTACTGGCTCTACAATTAGGTAAAAAGAAAGCGTTTTCTTTTATTAATGAGCTGAATGATAATCCAGTCACGATGTACTGGTGGTGCCGTTTTGATGCACAGACTGAAATCCAGCATGAGGAGGAAGTCTTCTCGAACAGCAATGTAAGAGCATGGCTTGAGCATGAGAATGTCGTCCAGGGCGGTGAGCTGACATGCTGGCCGAAGCTGATGAACGGCGATGACATGATCCTTCATTGGATGCAGGAAACGAAACGCCATCACAAAAAAATTGAAGGGCATTTCCCTGGTGCATCGGAAAAGACGCTCGCGAAAATGATGTTGTTCGGCGCGGACTGCGACCATGAGGCGATGACGGGCGAGGAAGTCCGCAGAAGGCTGATGCAGGGGTACATGGTGTCTTTAAGGCATTCATCGATCCGTCCGGATTTGCCGAAGCTGCTCGATGAGATTCACGAACTGGATATCGGGGTATACGACCGTTTTATGATGACGACAGATGGGTCATCGACCGCTTTTTATGAAAAAGGCGTGATGGATGACCTGATTCGGATTGCAATTGAAAAAGGTGTTCCTGTCATCGATGCTTATAATATGGCAACAATTAATGTCGCCCGTTATTATAACTTCGAGCATCTTCATGGCAATATTGCGACAGGCCGAGTGGCGAACATCAATATTTTGAGTGATGAATTGACCCCGAACCCTGTTTCTGTGCTGGCAAAAGGCCAGTGGGTGAAGCGTGATGGTGAAGCCATACATGCAGCCAAAGAAATGGACTGGTCCGAAATGGGCTTCGATCCGCTTAAAATGGATTGGGATTTGACGTTGGATGATATGCAATTCTCAATGCCATTTGGGATCAAGATGGAGAATTCGGTCATTACGAAGCCTTATTCGATTTCAATCGATGTGTCTGCTGAGGAATTATCTTCAAAGCATGATGAGTGCTTTTTCATGCTGATCGACCGTCATGGAAAATGGCGTATCAACACGATGTTAAAAGGATTTGCGACGAGTCTTCAGGGGCTTGCAAGCTCCTTTTCCAATACCGGCGATATCATTCTGATTGGTAAAAGCAAGCAGGATATGATTGCCGCTTTTAACAGGATGAAGGAGCTAGGCGGGGGGATTGTCGCCTGTGAAAATGGGGTGCCGGTCAAGGAGATTCCATTGAGGCTGCAGGGGATCATGTCCAGCCATCCAGTGACAGAGCTGATGGCGGAGGAGAAGAAGCTGCTTGAATATTTAAAGGAAAAAGGGTATAAATTCGCCGATCCAATTTATTCACTATTATTCTTCAGTTCAACGCATTTACCTTATATCCGCATCACACAAGAGGGCATCTATGATGTGATGAAAAAAACGGTACTCTTTCCAACGATAATGCGTTAAAATATAACAGTGCATCTAGAGATAGACAACCATGATCGAACTTGGAGATCAAGGGGTGGCGAAAATGGGAAAAAATGGATCGCTGTGCTGGCGGCCGCGATGGTGCTTACCGCCGGATGCAGCAGTAAAGAGACAGAGAAAAAAGAAGCAACAGAACATAAAGAAAAAGAAATTGAAGTAGATGAGGTTGTCGCTCCGGAGGAACTTCCGTATCAATTCCCGCTGACAGGAGTCGGTACTGCCGAGGAGAGTTTTGACCGGGCGGTGGCCGTGGTGGTGAATAACCATCCAAAGGCGCGTCCGCAATCCGGCCTTCACAAAGCAGACGTCATCCACGAGGTCCTTGCTGAAGGAGACGTGACAAGATTCGTGGCCATTTTCCAAAGCGAACAACCTGAAAAAATAGGGCCAGTCCGCAGTGCAAGGGAGTACTTTATCGACCTGGCATCCGGGTTTGACAGTTTTTTCATCGCCCATGGCTATAGCCCTGAAGCGAAGGACATGCTTGAGCGCGGAGTGCTTGATAATATCAACGGAATGCAATACGATGGGACATTGTTCAAACGGTCCGATTTCCGGAAGGCCCCTCATAATTCTTATATCACTTATAAGAATATTTTGAAAGGCGCGGAAAAGAAAGGTTACGGACTTGATGCAGCACCGTCTTCTGCCGTATTCTTGAGCAGTGAAGAAGCCGGACAGCTGGAAGGTACACCGGCTGAGGAATTCATGGTAAAATACGGTTCTCCGTCGTTCGACGCGATCTACGAGTATGACACGGATGAGCAGAAATACCATCGTTTTAATGGCAGTGAGGAAAGTGTTGATTTGGAATCGAAGGATCCTGTCCTGCTAGACAACATCCTTGTTGTACAAATGGATCATCAGGTAATTGATAGTGCAGACCGAAGGGTCATTGATCTGGATTCGGGCGGCAAGGGATACCTGTTCCAAAAAGGCAAAGTGAATGAGATTCAATGGAAAAATGAAGCTGGCAGGATCGTCCCTTATAAGGATGGGGTAAAAGCTGGTTTCGTTCCCGGGAAAACATGGATCAACATTGTCCCATCAATCAGCGATGTCTCATTCGACTCACAACAATAACGGCGAAATTTGTGAAATATCGGATTGATAACAGTAGCGCAAAAACAGCCATAATAAAATTTGAGTGAATTAAGGGGTAGACTATATGCAAATTGATAAATTAAGAGGGAAAGAACTCGATCAATTATTCAATGCGATTTTATCGCTGAAAGATCTCGACGAAGCCTATCGATTTTTCGACGACCTGGCAACAGTGAATGAAATCCAGTCGCTGGCACAGCGCCTTGAAGTTGCCCGCATGCTTCGCGAAGGCAAGACTTATCATAAAATCGAGACCGAGACAGGCGCGAGCACGGCAACGATTTCCCGTGTCAAACGCTGCTTGAATTACGGAAATGACGCGTATGAAATGGCGCTCGAAAGATTGAAAGAGCAGGAAAACGCTGAAAAAGCGCAATAGTTTTTTGATGAGGGCGGAACCAATTTTGGTTTCGTTTTTTTTATTGGAAAAAAACGCTGTTAATTTCCAGTTCGCTATAAAAATGACAATTTCGCTATAAAAAAATTGTTTTCGCTTTAATATTTAGATTTTCGCTATAAAATCTATTTTTTCGCTATAAAAAGTTTATTTTCGCTATAAAGTATTACGGTCGAAGCAAAAACCAGGTCGGGTAATTAACCGTAATGAATCGGAGTGCTTTTCTCACATGTTTCCTTTTTTATATATTCAAAACAAATGCTATAATGATGGAATGGATAGATAGAATGGGGGCAATTCTGGAATGTACGATGTTCGCGAGTGGAGACATGTGTTCAAACTCGATCCAAATAAAGAGATAACTGATGAGGAATTAGATAGAATTTGCGAGTCTGGAACCGACGCGATCATGGTGGGAGGGACGGATGGAGTCACTCTAGAAGGAGTTCTTGATTTGATGTCCCGAGTCCGCCGTTATACGGTTCCGTGCATTCTCGAGGTTTCGACGATTGACTCGATCACGCCGGGATTCGATTTTTATTTTATCCCGACGGTGCTGAACAGCGGCAATCCACAGTGGATCACTGGCCTGCACCATGAAGCGGTCAAGGAGTATGGCGACCTGATGGAATGGGACGAAGTGAAAATGGAAGGTTATTGCATCCTCAATCCGGATTGCAAGGCAGCGAAATTGACTGATGCGAAGACAGATCTTTCTATTGAAGATGTGCGTGCTTACGCGATGATGGCAGAGAAAATGTTCAACCTGCCGATTTTTTATTTGGAATACAGCGGGACATATGGCAATCCTGAGTATGTGGAAGCAGCCAAAGATGTTCTTGATAACACCGTCCTCTTTTACGGCGGCGGAATTGAAACAGCACAGCAAGCAGAAGAAATGGCCAAGCATGCAGATGTCATCGTGGTTGGTAATGTCATTTACAGCAACCTTGATGAGGCCTTAAAGACAGTCGCTGCGTCGGAAAAATAAAAGAATAGACAAGTTGTTTGTTACATTGTTTTGAGATAAAATAAGAACAAATGTTTGTATGGTGGTGACAAGTGTGCAATTTTTAACGGATAAATTATTGAATGGCTTGAACCCGGAGCAGCAGAAGGCTGTCAAGACAGTGGATGGACCGCTGCTGCTGATGGCAGGTGCTGGCTCTGGTAAAACCAGAGTTTTAACACATAGGATTGCGTATTTGATGGTGGAAAAAGGGGTAAATCCTTATAACATCCTGGCGATTACGTTTACGAATAAAGCAGCGCGCGAAATGCGCGAGAGGATTCAAAAAATGATGGGCGGCGCGGCAGACGACATCTGGATTTCAACTTTCCACTCGATGTGCGTAAGGATTTTGCGCAGGGACATCGACCGTCTCGGATATAACCGCAACTTTACAATCCTTGACTCGACTGACCAGCAGTCTGTAATCAAGTCGATTTTGAAGGACAAAAATATGGATCCGAAAAAGTATGATCCTCGTGCGATTCTTGGAACAATCAGCTCGGCGAAGAACGAATTGATTACGCCGGAGGAATATGCGAAGACAGCGGGGGATTATTTTTCCCAGAAGGTCAGCGATGTGTATACGGAATATCAGCGCAGGCTGCGCAAAAATAATGCGCTTGATTTTGATGATCTGATCATGACGACGATTACGCTGTTCATCCGCGTACCTGAAGTGCTGGAGTATTACCAGCGCAAGTTCCAGTACATCCATGTGGATGAGTACCAGGATACGAACAGGGCACAATACATGCTTGTAAAATTGCTTGCGCAAAGATTCCAGAACCTTTGTGTTGTTGGTGATTCGGATCAGTCAATCTATCGCTGGCGCGGTGCCGATATCACGAATATCCTTTCATTTGAAAAGGACTATCCAAGGGCAAGCGTGATTTTGCTTGAGCAGAACTACCGCTCGACGAAAAAGATACTTCTGGCTGCTAATATGGTTATCCAGAACAATATGAACCGCAAGCCGAAGAATTTATGGACGGAAAACGCTGAGGGCAACAAAATCATGTATTATCGCGCTGACAGTGAGCAGGGCGAAGCGCAGTTCGTCATCGGCAAAATCCAGGAGCAGATGCGCAATGGCCGCAAGCTCTCCGATATCGCAATTCTTTACCGTACGAATGCGCAGTCCCGTGTAATTGAGGAATCTTTCCTGAAGTCGAACATCGATTACTCAATCGTTGGCGGCACTAAGTTCTATGACAGGAAGGAAATCAAGGATATCCTGGCGTATCTGCGTTTGATTTCGAATCCGGATGATGATATCAGCTTGCAGAGGATCATCAATGTTCCGAAGCGTGCGATTGGTTCAACTTCTATTGATAAAATTGCGAACTTCGCGACAATGCATGACCTTTCGATGTTCCAGGCCTTAGAGACAATAGAAATGATCGGACTGAGCCCGAAGGCAGAAAAAGCTGCGGCAGAATTCCGCAACCTGGTCAGCAATTACACTCATCAGCAGGAATATCTGTCAGTGACCGAGCTAGTAGAGGAAGTCCTTGATAAAACAGGCTACCGAGACATGCTGAAGGCGGAAAAATCGCTGGAGTCACAGAGCCGACTTGAAAACATAGATGAATTTTTAACGGTAACAAAAAGCTTTGAAGAAAGCAGTGAAGATAAAAGCCTGGTGGCGTTCCTGACGGATTTGGCACTTGTTGCTGATATCGACCGCCTGGATGATGACGGGGAGCAAAAAACAGACTTCGTCACATTGATGACATTGCACTCAGCTAAGGGTCTCGAGTTCCCGGTCGTCTTCCTGATTGGAATGGAAGAGGGCGTATTCCCGCACAGCCGCTCTTTAATGGAGGAGGATGAGATGGAGGAAGAACGCCGTCTTGCCTACGTGGGAATCACGCGAGCTGAAGAAGAATTGTTCATCACGAATGCACAAATGCGTACCCTTTTCGGTCGTACGAATATGAATCCGGAATCACGGTTCATCAAGGAAATTCCTGCTGATTTGGTTGAAGACGCTGTGCCAAAAGTGAGAAGGCCTGCACCAACAAGCGGCGGAAGATCAGCATCAGCCAGTGGTGGAAGACCAGGTACTTCTGCCAGACCTTCTATCCCTGCACGTGGAGCTGTATCTCGACCGGTCCCAGCTGCAAGCGGCGGCGAAGGGATTGAATGGAAGGTTGGCGACAAAGCCCAGCACGGCAAGTGGGGAACAGGAACGGTCGTCAGTGTCAAGGGATCGGGAGAAGGAATGGAGCTCGATATCGCATTCCCTAGCCCGACAGGTATTAAACGATTGCTTGCCAAGTTCGCACCGATTACGAAGGCTTAAACAGTTTTTATTACACATTGAGTACTGTCTAGCTCAAGTGCCTAGCCAGTTGTCATCCCTGCGAGTGCATCCTCGAGTAGCTTGTTAGAAGCGTTAGCTTTGAGCACCTCGAGTCACTTGTAGGGGCTGACCAAGGCGCTTGTGCTTTTCAGTTATGAAAGGGCTGGGTTTATGGATTTTCAGAGTGCTGAGAAAAAAGCCAAGGATTTGCAAAATCTGCTTAATCAATATGCTTATGAGTACTATGTTCTTGATCAGCCATCGGTTCCGGATGCGGAATACGACAGGCTTTTGAGGGAACTGGTTGAAATCGAGGAGCAATTCCCAGAGCTGCAGACTCCTGATTCTCCTACACAGCGTGTCGGCGGCGAGATTTTAACGATGTTCAATAAAGTCCAGCACGCGATTCCGATGCTGAGTCTTGGAAATGCCTTCGATGAGCAAGACTTGCGGGATTTTGACCGTCGTGTTCGGCAGGGTGTCGGTGACGATGTAGCGTATGTTTGCGAGCTGAAGATTGACGGGCTGGCAGTCTCGGTCATTTATGAGGACGGTATGCTTGTACGCGGTGCGACTCGCGGTGATGGAACGACTGGTGAGGATATTACGTCTAACCTTAAGACGATCCGTTCTTTGCCTATCCGACTGAAAGAGCAGGTTGCGCTTGAAGTACGAGGAGAGGCGTTCATGCCGAAGAAATCCTTTGAAGCATTGAATAAAGCGAGAAACGAAAGAGAAGAAGAGCCATTTGCGAACCCGCGTAATGCGGCTGCGGGTTCCCTTCGCCAGCTTGATCCGAAGATTGCTGCTTCAAGGAATCTGGATGTGTTCCTGTACGGAATTGCAAATGTCGGGGACACTGGTATCCGCGCGCATAGCGAGGGACTAGATTATCTGGAGAAGCTGGGATTCAAAGCGAATAAAGAGCGCAGGAAAGTGGACAGCATTGAAGGGGTCATTGAGTATGTGAACAGCTGGGTCGAAAAGCGCCCGGATCTGCCGTATGATATTGATGGGATTGTCATCAAGGTAGATTCACTTGATCAGCAGGCTGAGCTTGGAACAACAGCAAAGAGCCCGCGCTGGGCAATCGCTTATAAGTTTCCTGCCGAGGAAGTCGTAACGACTTTGAAGGATATCGAGTTGAGTGTGGGCCGCACAGGCGTTGTCACGCCAACTGCCATTCTTGAACCTGTACAAGTTGCAGGTACAACGGTTGGACGTGCTTCCTTGCACAATGAAGACTTGATCCGTGAAAAAGATATTAAAATCGGCGACAAAGTTGTCATCAAAAAAGCAGGAGATATCATTCCTGAAGTCGTCAATGTCCTTGCCGAGCAACGGACGGGCGAAGAATTTGAGTTCCATATGCCTACAGAGTGCCCTGAATGCGACAGTGAACTTGTCCGGATTGAAGGAGAAGTAGCGCTTCGCTGTATCAATCCGAAATGTCCTGCACAAATCAGGGAAGGTCTGATCCACTTCGTTTCCCGTGATGCAATGAACATTGATGGACTCGGTGAAAGGGTGGTCAGCCAGCTGTTTGCAGAAGAGCTGATTAAGGATGTAGCGGACATTTATAAGCTGACGCGCGAGCAGCTGCTGGGTCTTGAGCGGATGGGCGAGAAATCTGTAAACAATTTGCTGTCAGCGATTGAAGCGACGAAGGATAATTCATTAGAGAAACTATTGTTCGGTCTTGGCATTCGTCTTGTCGGTGCTAAAGCCGCAAAGACATTGGCCCAGGAATTCGTAACAATGGATAAACTGATGCAGGCATCCAAGGATGAACTGACAGCGATCAATGAAATCGGCGACAAAATGGCCGACTCCATCGTCACTTATTTTGACAGTGAAGAAGTGAGTGAGCTGGTTTCCGAGCTGAAAGCTGTTGGTGTCAATATGGAATATAAAGGCCCAAAGAAGGTTACCGCAGAAGAATCGGATTCATTTTTTGCCGGTAAAACCATCGTGTTAACCGGAAAGCTTGAGAAGATGGGACGAAACGAAGCAAAAGAAAAAATTGAGGCGCTCGGCGGCAATATAGCCGGCAGCGTCAGCAAGAAAACAGATTTAGTCATTGCCGGTGAAGACGCAGGTTCTAAGCTGACAAAAGCAGAAAGCCTTGGGATTGAAGTGTGGAATGAGGAGAGAATGCTTGAAGAATTAAATAAGTAAGAGGTGAACACGCCATGAGAAAGCTCTCAATGGTCGCTCTATCTCTTGTCCTGCTGCTGACGGCCTGTGCCCCTAATTTTCAAAAACAGGAAGAGGTCGTCCAGGAAAAGGATAATGACACAAAAGAAAAAGCGATTATCCCAAAGTATAAAATTTCGGACAAATATTACCGTACCATCATTCCGTTCGAGCCAGGGGAAGCTCGCGGCATGGTCGTCAACAATCTGAATACCCGCTATGACATTACTGAATTTGAGACAGGTCTGATGCGGATTGCGCAAAATACGTTTTCCACCGACAAGTACGTTTTCAAGGAAGGTCAGTATCTTGACCGCAGCACCGTGGAATCTTGGCTGGAGCGGGAAATGACCCCTGCGCAAGTAGAGGCAAAGGAAAAAGAGCTGAAGGCCAAACCCGAAAACAAAAATAAGAAGAAGATTGAAGTGAAAAACCTGGGACTCAATCCTGCTAATCCTGGCAAGGGCGATGCCCACGAGCAGAATAAAAAGAACCCAATTTACCTTGCCCATATCCTAGAGCATAACTACCTGGTCCAATCGGGCGAAAAGGATACGTACCAGCTTGGCGGCGTCGCAATCGGGCTGGCTTTGAATTCCGTCCACTATTACCAGGAGGAAGCTTTTGGAGCGGTGTTCGAGAAAAATATTACCCGTAAAGTCCTTGAAGATGAAGGGAAGAAAATCGCCCAGGAAGTCGTCAACAGGATAAGAGGCATTGATGAGTTGAAAAATGTTCCGATTACAATTGGATTGTTTGAACAGGAAAGCCGATCTTCTGTTGTCCCTGGAAACTTTTTCACCTATGCTGAAGTTTCCCAGGGAAGCAATAAGGTCGGCAGCTGGAAAGATGTAAAAGAAAAGTACATCCTGTTCCCATCCGCCCAAGCGGAGAAGGACCATAGGGATGACCTGACATTCTTCCAGAACTTCAAACAGGATGTTGAGGAATATTTCCCGAACTTCAACGGCGTCATCGGCAAAGGCTTTTACCTTGATGGTCAGCTTCAGGAATTGAATATCGAAATACCGATCCAGTTCTACGGAGAAGCGGAAGCAATTGGATTCACCCAGTATGTAACAGGACTGGTTATGGAGCACTTCCCTAACTATATGTCCGTACAGGTCAGCGTATCCTCTGTACTGGGACAAGAAGCTTTGATTGTGAAAAAGCCCGATCAGGATGAACCATTTGTGCATATTTATCAGTAGTAGAAGCAAAGAGCCGAGGGGCTCTTTGCTTTTTATTTTTTTGAAAAAAGGTGAATCTAAAACTCGATTATTATCGTATATATTCTGACAATTCTCATTAGAAGAGGTGGATAAGTGGCTGTTCCAATCAGTGTTAGTTAAAAAGTAAAATGGAAGTATATATTGAAAACAGCTATATTATGGCCTTTGGAATATCAGCCTTACTTTATCTTTTTCAATGGGTGTCTGGACAAGTAACGGAACGATTTTCATCTATCTCCCTCTCTTTAATGTCCAGCCTAATAGGGATAGGGCCCGTGCAATCGTGCTGTTGCTTATTGGAATTAACGCAGGGTTGTTATTTTGGAAGAAAAAAGTTCGTTAATCAGGTAGGAGAGGGTTAAAATGAAGCGCAATTTCATCTGGGTTATGTTTGTGGTTTTGTTAGTCGCGGGATGTTCAAACGCAGCAGTAACAGAAGAAGAAGGAGAGGAAATTGAAAGATACATACGTCAAGAAGTGATGAAGCCGAATTTTGGCGGAGAAATTTTAAGTGCATATGAAATTCTTGCCTCCAGCGAAGAGAAGGGTGAAATTTATTTATGGGCGTTGATTGAGGAGTACTACAAAGAGGGTGCTGAAGTTGAGCAAGGTTCGGGTATGTCCGTGCCAATGGTGTTGAAGGTCGATCGAAGCGAAGGTGCCCTCAAAGTCATCAGCCATACCCTGCCGCGGGATGGAAGCTTTTACGCTGATGATGTTAAAGAAATGTTTCCTTATTTTGCTGAGATTAAAGCCCTGGATTACCCATCCATTCATATCAAAAAGTTGGTTAAAGAAGTAGAAACCGAGGTCGCCGAAAAGTTAGAATAGAGGAATGAAAAAGCAAAGAGCCGGGGTTCTTTGCTTGTTACATGCATTTTTGCATATCAAGGATCGTCTGTAAATGCATGCCTTCATGGAAAATCGTCCGGGTTAATACTTGCTCGATTGTATGCATGCCCATCTCGGTTGGTGCGAATTCTTTTTCCAAACGCTCGCCATAGGATTCTTTTATTCTGCCTGGCTGTGTTTTCAGAAGTTCTTTTAACTCGCTGACAGCAGGTGTTTCCTCGGTAAAATTGGCCGGAGAGGTGCCGTAGCCAAACCAGGAACTGAACTCTTCCGGGACATCTGCCGGCTCCTTTGTCACTGCCTGGATCCATCGATATTGATCAAGATAGATATGACCGAGGTTCCAGCGGATATTACTGTTGAACCCAGCCGGAATTCTCTCAGCTTCTTCTTCTGAAACAGTATCCACTATGCTTAAAAGCTCATTGCGATATGATTCCAGTTGATTGAATAGCACTTCATGCCGTTTTTTCATCTGAAATAGACTCCTTTTTTGAATGATAGATAAATATTCGCGAGATTCATTGTAATACCCTGCTAAAAAGAGTGTGAAAGTGGTTCTGACTGATACGGTTTTACATTTTATTGGCGAAAATGAGATTAATTCGACCACTTTTATGATTAATTCGACCACATCTCAGGATATTTCGACCACTTTTATGATTAACTCGACCATATCTCAGGATATTTCGACCACTTTTATGATTAACTCGACCATATCTCAGGATATTTCGACCACTTTTATGATTAACTCGACCATATCTGGAATTAATTAGACCACATTCGTGAATATTTCGACCATCTCGATAGAAAGATCAAAATACGAGCAAATTACAATATTGGTATAATAAAAATTGTGAAAATTCTCAATCCAAGACTTGCTAGTACGTTGCCATTGAACACTATGAGACTCTCATGATAGAATGGGAAAGGAATGAAAACGTTTTAATACATAGGAGGGGATAGAATGGTTCAGCCATATAAACATGAGCCTTTCACGAATTTTAAAGATGAGGAACACCGTGAAGGATATCTTACAGGATTGAAGACTGTTGAAGGCTATCTTGGCCAGGATTACGACTTGGTGATCGGCGGAGAGAGAATCTCGACAGAAGACAAGATTGTATCATACAACCCATCCAATAAAGAAGAAGTTATTGGACGTGTATCAAAAGCAAACCGCGATCTAGCTGAAAAGGCTATGCAGGCTGCTGTCGAAGCGTTCAAGACTTGGAAAAAAGTAAAGCCTGAGACACGTGCAGATGTATTATTCAAGGCTGCTGCAATCATTCGCCGCCGCAAGCATGAATTCTCAGCGCTTTTAACAAAAGAAGCTGGTAAGCCATGGAACGAGGCAGATGCTGATACAGCAGAAGCAATCGACTTCCTTGAGTACTATGCTCGCCAAATGCTAAGAATTAAAGAGGGCGTGAAAGTAGAAAGCCGTCCTAATGAATATAACCGTTATGATTACATTCCTCTTGGAGTGGGAGTCATCATTTCTCCATGGAACTTCCCATTGGCAATCATGGCTGGTACAACGGTAGCAGCGATTGTTACAGGAAACACAGTTCTATTGAAGCCAGCTTCAACTACTCCAGTTGTTGCGGCTAAGTTCGTTGAAGTGATGGAAGAAGCGGGTCTGCCTGCTGGTGTCCTTAACTTCGTACCAGGAAGCGGCGCAGAAGTGGGCGACTACCTTGTTGACCACAAAGACACTCGCTTCATCAGCTTTACAGGTTCACGTGACGTAGGTCTGCGTATTAACGAGCGTGCATCCAAGCTGAATGAAGGCCAAATCTGGCTTAAGCGCGTTGTCGCTGAAATGGGTGGAAAAGACACAATGGTTGTCGACAAAGACGCTGATCTTGAGTTAGCTGCTCAAGCAATCACTGCTTCTGCTTTCGGCTTCTCAGGGCAAAAGTGCTCTGCATGTTCACGTGCTGTTATCGTTGAGGATGTATATGACCAGGTTCTTAACCGCGTTGTTGAGCTTACTAATGAGCTTAAGCTTGATGATCCAACAGATCAAAGCACATTCATGGGTCCTGTTAATGACCAGGGTGCGTTCGACAAGATTATGAGCTACATCGAAATCGGCAAGGAAGAAGGCCGTTTGATGACTGGCGGAGAAGGAGACAGCTCAAAAGGCTACTTCATCAAGCCAACAATCTTCGCTGACCTTGATCCAAAAGCTCGCATCATGCAGGAAGAAATCTTCGGACCTGTCGTAGCTTTCGCAAAAGCGAAGGATTTCGACCATGCGCTTGAAATTGCGAATAACACTGAATACGGTTTGACTGGAGCGGTGATCACGCGAAACCGTGAAAACATCCAGAAGGCTCGCGAAGATTTCCATGTCGGAAACCTTTACTTCAACCGCGGCTGCACAGGTGCAATCGTAGGTTACCAGCCATTCGGCGGCTTCAACATGTCAGGAACAGATTCAAAAGCTGGCGGACCAGACTATCTGCTTCTTCACATGCAAGCGAAGACTACTTCTGAAATGTACTAATACAGAATTGGAATCTCCTTCTCGTTTGAGAAGGGGATTTTTTCATATTATGGGAATGTAAAAGAAAGTCCTTTGATAAAATTAGGTGAAATTGCCCTTAAATGGAGTTGATGCCTTGCTGGGAATAGTAGTACAGCTATTGTTATCGTGGATATTACTTCGTGTTTTTTTAAAAGAAAACGTTAAGGTATTAGGAATCACACCATCAGTATCAAGAATGTCCCAATTCGCTCTAGGTTTCATTTTTACTGCAACACTTTGCACATTGAGCCAACTGCTCGATTCTGCTCTAACAAATACGGACTGGAAGCTAAATGAGAATTTATCTGTCATTGGCACACTAAACTTCTTATGGTGGAATGTTAAGTCTGTCGTCTTTGAAGAGTTGATTTTTAGAGGAGCACTTCTCTATAGCGCTATTCGGAAATGGGGAGCGAGGACAGGGATTTTATTATCCGCAATAGCTTTTGGGATCTACCACTGGTTTACTTTTGGAGTATTAGGAAATATTGTTTTGATGCTTGTTGTATTTCTGATGACGTCCTTTTCCGGATTAGTTTGGGCATATGCATTTGAAAAAACAAAATCGATGATGCTCCCAATCGGTTTGCACTTAGGATGGAACTTTGTTTTTAACTCAGTTTTTTTCAAAAGGCCCTTTAGGAAATCAAATTCTGATCCCTCAAGCGGACCGGGCAAATCACCTCACAGATGCGCAATCCTTTTTTTGTACACTTTTTGCTGCCTAATTTAGTTGTACCCGCCCTCATATTTCTCTTTATAAGATTCATACTGAAAAAGAATGCAGAAAAACCCCTGTAATTAGGGGTTTCTTTGTTTTGTCTGCATTTCTAATCATCAATTGCACGGTGGATCCTAGGAATTGCATCATTCCCGCTCATAATTGCATCAATAAGTAGAGGACGCACGCTTTACCTCCATAATTGCACGGTCCATTAGCATAATTGCACCATATACCTTTTTGTGGAAAAACAGACTAAAGCACTAATTTAAAATTTTTTCAGAAAAATTTAACAAAATAGTTGCAATCTAAAAACACTGTTATATAATACATATTAGAGATATTGATACTGTACTATAACAAAGGGGTGAAGACAGTATATGTCGACACAAACTACAGGAATTGAAATCGTAGGAAACATGAAAAAAGGATACGAAGAAATTTTGACACCAGAGGCTCTTAATTTTGTAGAGCGGCTTGAAAGGCACTTTGGCGAGCGGCGGGTAGAGCTGCTGGAAGCTCGGGAAAAGCGCCAAGAGGAAATTAACGGGGGCAAGCTTCCGGACTTTTTGCCGGAAACGAAGCACATCCGTGAAAGTGAGTGGACCATTGCACCGCTACCGAAAGACCTGCAGGATCGCAGAGTTGAAATCACTGGTCCGACGGACAGGAAGATGGTCATCAATGCTCTTAACTCAGGAGCGAAGATTTTCATGGCAGACTGCGAGGATTCAACTTCGCCGACATGGGAAGCGATTGTTGAAGGGCAGATTAACTTGAGAGACGCTGTTAACAGGACGATCTCTTTTGAAAATGCAAATGGAAAAAAGTATCAACTGAATGAAGAAACAGCTGTTTTAATGGTTCGTCCACGAGGCTGGCACCTAGAAGAAAAACATGTATTGCTCGATGGCAACCCGATTTCCGGCGGACTATTCGATTTTGCGATGTACTTTTTCCATAACGCGAAAAAGCTAGTGAAGCAGGGCACAGGCCCATACTTCTATCTCCCTAAGATGGAGAGCCACCTTGAAGCGCGCCTATGGAATGATGTGTTCGTTTATGCACAGAATCATCTCGGCATTCCACAGGGGACGATTAAAGCAACTGTTTTGATTGAAACGATTCTTGCTTCATTCGAAATGAACGAAATCCTATATGAACTGAAAGAGCACTCCGCTGGATTGAACTGCGGACGATGGGATTATATTTTCAGCTACCTGAAAAAACTTCGCTCGCAGGATGATGTGATTTTACCGGATCGCTCACAGGTGACGATGACGGTTCCATTCATGAGATCGTACTCATTGCTGACTATCCAGACTTGCCATCGCAGGAAGGCACCGGCAATGGGAGGAATGGCGGCACAGATCCCGATCAAAAATGACGAGGAAGCAAATGCAGAAGCATTCGCAAAGGTACGTGCTGATAAGGAACGTGAAGCACGCGACGGCCACGATGGAACATGGGTAGCACATCCAGGGCTGGTTCCGGTAGCTCTAGAGGCGTTCAACAAGGAAATGCCAGAACCTAACCAGATTGATTCTGGCAAGCAAAAGGATGTTGAGGTAAAGGCGTCTGACCTGTTAGCTGTACCAGAAGGCACTATAACAGAAGCCGGTGTTCGCATGAACATCAATGTCGGCATCCAGTATGTGGCCTCATGGCTGAATGGCCGTGGAGCTGCTCCAATCCATAACCTGATGGAAGACGCTGCAACGGCGGAAATCTCCAGGGCTCAGCTATGGCAATGGATTCGCCATTCAAAAGGTGTTCTTGAAGATGGCCACAAAGTAACGGTTGAAATGTACCATGAGCTGAAGGAAGAGGAGCTTGAGAAAATCAAGCTGGAAGTGAGCGAATCGGTATTTGAAAATGGAAAATTCGAGCAGGCGGCAGAAATGTTTGATGAATTGATTTTAAATGATGAGTTCGTTGAATTCTTAACTTTGCCTGGCTATCAGGCTTTAGATTAATAGAATGATAGATTCATATAAAAACAACCATTAGGAGGAATAAAAAATGACTCAAGATCGCGTAAAGAAGTTGCAGGAAAGCTGGGAAATGGAAAACAGATGGGCAGGAGTGGAAAGAACTTATAGTGCGGAGGATGTCATCAAGCTTCGCGGTTCAATTGATATTGAGTATACATTGGCCCGCCGCGGTGCGGAAAAGCTTTGGAAGCTTGTAAATGAAGAGGATTTTGTCAATGCACTAGGTGCTCTTACAGGTAATCAGGCTGTCCAGCAGGTAAAAGCAGGTCTGAAGGCGATTTATTTGAGCGGCTGGCAGGTAGCAGCGGATGCTAACCTTTCTGGAAACATGTATCCAGACCAGAGCTTGTACCCGGCGAACAGCGTACCGGCTGTCGTTAAACGCATCAACCAGGCACTGCAGCGTGCTGACCAAATCACACATGGCGAAGGCGACGATTCCATCGACTGGTTCGCACCAATTGTGGCAGATGCAGAGGCAGGATTCGGCGGACAGCTGAATGTTTTCGAATTGATGAAGGGCATGATCGAAGCTGGCGCAGCTGGCGTTCACTTTGAGGACCAGCTTTCTTCTGAAAAGAAATGCGGACACCTTGGCGGAAAGGTATTGCTTCCAACACAGACAGCAGTCCGCAACCTGATTGCTGCCCGACTTGCAGCTGACGTCATGGGCACGCCAACTTTGATTGTAGCTCGTACGGATGCGAACGCGGCAGATTTGATCACAAGCGATGTGGATCCATATGATGCTCCGTTCATCACTGGCGATAGAACTCCTGAAGGATTCTTCCGCGTGAAACCAGGTCTTGACCAGGCGATTGCCCGTGGTTTGGCTTACGCCCCATATGCAGATTTGGTTTGGTGTGAAACATCTGAGCCTGATTTGGACGAAGCACGCCGCTTTGCTGAAGCAATCCATGCGAAGTATCCTGGCAAGCTGCTTGCTTACAACTGCTCGCCATCATTCAACTGGAAAAAGAAGCTGGATGATGAAACCATTGCGAAGTTCCAGGTCGAACTTGGCAAGATGGGCTACAAGTTCCAGTTCGTCACACTTGCTGGCTTCCATGCATTGAACCACAGTATGTTTGAGCTAGCTCGCGGCTACAAAGAGCGCGGCATGGCTGCATATTCTGAGCTGCAGCAAGCTGAGTTCGATAGCGAACAATATGGCTACACTGCAACAAGACACCAGCGCGAAGTCGGAACAGGCTACTTTGATGATGTATCAATGGTCATTTCTGGTGGAACTTCCTCAACTACTGCGCTTAAAGGATCAACAGAAGAAGCTCAGTTTACAACTTCTTGATCTTAAGTTACGGGTTTTCTCTCCGCCTGGGCCCTCCAACTCAGGCGAAGGTTTACCATAAGTTTTTGATTTTTCACCTTGCATTCTCCTATTTGTGTCCTTCTCTTCGGTTCGAAGAGGAGGTTTTTTTTGCTCAAAATAGGTTAACCTTAAACTAGCACAGACTTATGGGCGGGAACATACATATTATTAATGAAAGTCATTTTCGTATTGTTCATGACGAACAGAAACTGAAGGAAAAGCGTGATTTGTGTCCGTCATCAAGGTCATGACGGACAGAAACTGAAGGAAAAGCGTGATTTGCGTCCGTCATCAAGGTCATGACGGACAGAAACTGTAGGAAAAGCGTTAATTGTGTCCGTCATCAAGGTCATGACGGACAGAAATTGAGGGAAAAGCGTGATTTGCGTCCGTCATCAAGGTCATGACGGACAGAAATTGAGGGAAAAGCGTGATTTGTGTCCGTCATCAAGGTCATGACGGACAGAAACTGAAGGAAAAGCGTGATTTGCGTCCGTCATCAAGGTCATGACGGACAGAAACTGAAGGAAAAGCGTGATTTGCGTCCGTCATCAAGGTCATGACGGACAGAAACTGAGGGAAAAGCGTGAATTGTGTCCGTCATCAAGGTCATGACGGACAGAAACTGGAAGAAGAGCGTGAATTGTGTCCGTCATCAAGGTCATGACGGACAGAAATTAGTGGGAAAGCGGAGTTTGTGTCCGTCATGGAGGCATAAGCAGAGACTTAGCTCAAAAGGAATTGGAAGGGTAAAATTGAAGTAGTTAGTACTAGGATAAAAATTGCTGCGATATGTTGGAGGTGGATCGGTTGAGCAAAAGCAATGTGGATGATTACTTACAGCAGGGAATTCATGGGGCAAAGCAGACCAAACCTGATGAAAGAAGGAGATTCCTTACAACAATAAGGGAGCGGGTCGTCATCGCACTTACCCAGGGGGAGGTAATGAGAAAGGGCGTTGAACCTGAGGTCGAGCAGCTTATGGATGAAAACAGAGAAGCCCATCTCTTTTTAAATGGCAATATAGCATATCCATATTTATCTGAATACATCAAAGCGGCGGAAAAACGGGGCATCGAGTTTACGATCGTCACCAATAAGGATTATGATTCTGAACTTGGGCTTGTTTTAGCCCATCACCATGCGATTGATAAAGAGGAGATTTATCTTGGTAAAAAGAAACCTGTGATCCAAACAGCACATGCCAAAAAGAAAAAGGGTTTCCTTTCTGGCTTTGGGAAGCTATTTGGGAAATAGAGACGGGAAGCAGCCTTTTAGGTTGCCTCTTTTTTTTGCCTCCATTTCAATAACTTTTAAAAAAAGCCCAAATTTTATAAAGTTGGTTGAAAAACGACATCAGTGTCGTTATAATAAGATTAAGAAAAACGACACTGTTGTCGTTTTAAAAATGGAGGGATGAGGATGAATGGTCTTTTAAAAAATAAAGGGTTTATTACCTTAATGCTAGCGCAGTTAATATCAAGTGTTGGTGACTGGTTGAGCGTCATTGCGATCATAACGATGGTTGGATTGAAGTGGGAGGCATCTCCAATGGAGGTGTCCATGATTATCCTTTGTTTGGCGGTGCCAATGGCTCTGCTTGGACCTTTTACCGGAACGATTGCTGACAGGTTTAATAGAAAAGCATTAATGATTGTTTCAGACTTAGTGAGAGCAGGACTTATTCTGATTCTTGCTTTTGCCAATTCTTTATGGACTGTTTACATTTGCCTGTTCATGATCTCGGAATGCTTTCAGCTATATTTGTCCCGGCAAAGAACGGTAAGCTTAAGGAGATAATAGATCAGGAAAATATGAAAAGCGCAATGTCCATTACCTCGATGATTGATTCAGGAACGAAGGTGCTCGGGCCATTGTTGAGCGGAATGTTAGTCTCAGCTTTTGGCACCCAGCTGGTGTTCTTTATCGACTCTGGTACTTTTGTCCTCTCAGCCCTTCTGCTTCTTGCATTGCCAAAGGCAGTGATGCCAATAAAGGACGATTCGGAGGAACCGAAGGAAGCTTCGTTTAAAGAGGATTTCTTGGAAGGCATCAGGTTCATTAAAGGAAATCGTTTTTTAATCGTGGGGGTTTTGGTGTTAGGGGTAAGCTTGTTGATTTTACAGCTTTCAGACTCCCAAATCATCGTATTGCTTAGGGAACTGCCGAATGTTTCACCGGACCTCTTTGGTTATATTGTTACAGCTTCAGGACTTGGAATGTTCTTTACAGGAATGCTGTTGGCTAAGAAAACAGATTACAATGCCCTGATTTTGATGTTCATTGGAGTTTGTGGGATTGGTCTCAGTTTTAGTATGATGGCTGTATTGACAGTATTTGATTTAGAGTTGCCAATGCTATGGGGACCTCTTCTTGGATTGTTTGGCGGTTTTTCTGTCGGATTGGTGTTCATTCCTTTTCAGGCAGCAGTCCAAACCGACACTCCTGTTCACATGACAGGCAGAGTATTCGGTGTTTTGAACAGCGTAACGACTACTGCGACGATCATCGGGCCATTGGCCGGAGGATTGCTTGCCACAGTACTTGGAGTCATCCCGACATTCATCATCACTGGATTATTGTTGGTTGCGGTCTCGATAGTTGGTTTGATTTTTAAAAGTAAAATAGAACGGGGGGAGAGTAAATGTCTCCGAAAGTCAGTCAGGAACACATGGAGCAGCGTCGAGCTGAAATTTTGAAGGCGGCAGAGGAAGTCTTCATTGAATATGGATATGAGCGGGCCACGATGAAGCATATAATGGACGCTGCGAATGTCAGCAGAGGCGGATTGTATCAATATTTTGCAAGTAAAGAAGCTGTGTTCGAAGCGATTATGGGAGAATTATTAGCCGGCGAATTGGATGATGCGTTGGATATGGTTAAAGAAAATGCAACTTCTTATTGGGATATGCTCATGAAAACCATCTTTGGCGAGGATGGGAAGCCAGATGATGAAATGGATCCTTTGGCGCCGGCAAAACTGGAGTATTTTATAATAGGAAGAAATGATGAACACAGGAGAGCATATGGAAAAACCCGATACAATAATGGCTTGAAATTATATGCACAAATTATTGAACATGGACAAAGAAGCGCTGAATTCAGCACAAGGTTTGATCATGAAATCATTGCCCGTTCGATCATTGCGTTCATAGACGGCATGGCAGTAGAGGATGCCATGTTATCGAAGGAAGATTTGAAGATAAAAGAGCAATCCACTCTATTTGTGGAATATTTAAAAATGGCACTGGGAATCAGTGAGCATTCTTCGGCAGGTAATATTAAATAAGTTTTCACTTAGGATTCGCCAGCAAAGTGAAAGGGGTGGAGCTGAATTCCATCCCTTATTGCAGTTGTTTGTCCAATAATCGCATAAACCTTTCCCGGGCATTTAAATCGCGAATCATTTTGTTTACACGGAGGGAGCTTTGCAGATACGCTCTTACATTGCGGTTCACAAAAAATAAACGGCGGTACTTTTCATCATTGTAAATCCCTCTAAACCAGTCATGTTGATTCAACCGGTCTATATTCCGGTCAATTTTTTGTGTATTCAAGGAATGACTGTACCCTAAACTGGAAAATAAGTCACCGATGAAATAGAAAATGAAATGAAGAATACGAATCTCCCCTTATTGCTTTACAGTTTCGTAAAACTTATATCGTTACTTACATATTAACAATATTCCACAAACATGTATTCTTTCCTGCGATCACTAACCTCTCATGTTAAAATAGTACAAACAGCAAGGCTTGTATTGCTTTAACGTGGAAAACTTTGCTATGATCAGTATTATTATTGTCTGACGATTTACGATGGAGGTGCTTTTATGTCAAGGATTTCTGAGGAGCAGGTGAAGCATGTCGCACACCTGGCAAGATTGGCGATTACAGAAAAGGAAGCGCAAATGCTGACGGACCAGCTGGATAAAATCATTACATATGCTGAGCAGTTGAATGAGCTGAATACGGATAATGTTGAACCAACTGCACATGTGCTTGAAATAAAGAATGTCATGCGTGAGGACCGTGCAAAAGAGGGCCTTCCGCGTGAAGAGGTTTTGAAGAATGCGCCTGAGCACCAGGATGGACAGATCAAAGTGCCAGGAATTATGGAGTAGGAGGACCGGCGATGAGTTTATTTGAACACAAGATTTCGGAGCTTCATGAGCTTATACATAAAAGAGATCTAAGCGTTTCCGACCTGGTCGATGAATCGTTCAAGCGGATTGGCGAGGTCGAAGGCAAGGTCCAGGCGTTTTTAACATTGGATGAAGAAAACGCAAGGGCAGCGGCGAAGGCATTGGACGACAAGGTGATCCAGAACAAGCCAACGAGCAAGTTATACGGACTGCCGATTGGCATCAAGGACAATATCGTTACAAAGGGCCTGCGTACGACGGCGGCGAGCAAGATTCTCGAAAACTTTGATCCTATATACGATGCGACGGTAACACAGAAGCTGAAGCAGGCAGAAACGGTGACGATCGGTAAGCTGAATATGGACGAGTTCGCAATGGGATCCTCAAACGAAAACTCTGGTTTTAAAAAGACCCTTAATCCCTGGAATCTTGACCGGGTACCTGGTGGTTCATCTGGGGGTTCGGCTGCATCGGTTGCCGCAGGTGAAGTGCTGTTCTCACTTGGCTCAGATACAGGAGGTTCGATCCGCCAGCCGGCTTCTTTCTGTGGTGTGGTAGGTATGAAGCCAACTTACGGACTGGTTTCCCGCTTTGGATTGATCGCATTTGCGTCTTCTTTGGACCAAATTGGACCAATCACACGAAATGTAGAAGACAATGCTTTTCTGTTAAAAGCGATCGCGGGACACGATGAAATGGATTCGACTTCCGCCAAAGTGGACATCCCTGACTATATCGCTTCTTTGACTGGTGATATAAAAGGGTTAAGAATCGCTGTGCCTAAGGAGTATCTTGGCGAAGGTGTAAACGAAGAAGTGCGCAAATCAGTAAGGGACGCGCTTATTATCCTCGAGCGTATGGGAGCGACTTGGGAAGAGGTTTCCCTGCCACACTCGAAGTATGCCCTGGCGACCTATTACTTGCTGTCATCTTCTGAAGCATCTGCGAACCTGGCGCGCTTTGATGGTGTTCGCTATGGTTACCGTTCACCGAACGCGGAGAATCTGCTCGATATGTACAAGATGACGCGTGAGGAAGGCTTCGGTGAGGAAGTTAAGCGCCGGATCATGCTTGGTACGTTCGCGCTGAGCTCTGGTTATTATGATGCTTATTATAAAAAAGCACAGAAGGTCCGCACGCTGATCAAGCAGGACTTTGAGAAAGTATTCGAGCAATATGATGTCATTATTGGTCCTACTGCACCTACGCCGGCATTCAAACTTGGCGAGAACACAAGAGACCCGATGACAATGTATGCGAATGATATTCTGACGATCCCGGTCAACCTTGCAGGCGTGCCAGCCATCTCGGTTCCGTGCGGCTTTGACAAAGGTCTGCCGCTTGGCCTGCAAATCATCGGACGTCATTTCGATGAAAGTACTGTATATAAAGTTGCCCATGCATTCGAGCAGGCAACAGATTTCCATAAACAAAAACCTGAGCTTTAAAGGGGTGAAAATGATGAAGTTTGAAACGGTAATTGGCCTTGAGGTCCATGTTGAATTAAAAACAGAATCAAAAATCTTTTCGGCGAGTCCGAACCATTTTGGTGCCGAGCCGAATACGAATACAAGCGTAATCGACCTTGGATATCCTGGAGTACTGCCGGTCGTGAATAAAAAAGCGGTTGAGTACGCTATGAAAGCCGCTATGGCTTTGAACTGCGAAGTCGCAGAACATACGAAATTCGACCGCAAGAACTATTTTTACCCGGACAACCCGAAGACGCCTACCAGATTTCCCAGTTCGATAAGCCGATCGGTGAGAATGGTTGGATCGAAATCGAGGTTAATGGCTATAAAAAGAAAATCGGTATTACCCGTATCCATATGGAAGAGGATGCCGGCAAGCTGACACACGGCACTGGCTATTCGTTGGTGGACTACAATCGCCAGGGAACACCGCTTGTTGAGATCGTATCGGAGCCCGATATACGCACTCCGGATGAGGCATATGCGTATCTTGAGAAGTTAAAGTCAATCATCCAATACACGGGGGTATCGGATTGTAAAATGGAAGAGGGTTCACTCCGCTGTGATGCAAACATCTCGATCAGGCCGGTCGGGCAAAAGGAATTCGGCACGAAAACGGAGCTTAAGAACCTGAACTCGTTTAACTTTGTCCGCAGAGGGCTTGAACATGAAGAAAAGCGTCAGGAAGAGGAAATCCTTGCTGGGCGTGAAATCCAGCAGGAGACACGGCGATTTGATGAAGCGACGAACACCACGATCCTGATGCGCGTAAAAGAAGGCTCAGATGACTATCGTTATTTCCCTGAGCCCGATCTTCCGGATCTTTATATTGATGAAGAGTGGAAGGCAAGGGTTCGTGCGGAAATCCCTGAACTGCCAGACGAGCGGAAAAAGCGATATGTCGAGGAGATGGGACTGCCGGCTTATGATGCAGAAGTTTTAACGGTATCAAAAGAAATGGCTGATTTCTTTGAATCTGCCGTTAAAGCAGGAGCCGATCCAAAGCAGGCATCCAACTGGCTGATGGGCGAATTCTCAGCCTACTTGAAATCAGAATCAAAAGAGCTGCATGAAACAGCACTGACTCCTGAAGGGCTTGCTGGCTTGATCAAGTTGATCGAGAACGGCACGATTTCCTCCAAAATCGCGAAGCAGGTATTCAAGGAATTGATCGAAAACGGCGGCGACCCAGAGAAAATCGTCAAAGAGAAGGGGCTTGTCCAAATCTCCGACGAAGGCGAGCTGCTCAAGATCATCACTGAAATCATCGATGCGAACCCACAATCTGTAGAAGATTTCAAAGGTGGCAAGGACAAAGCCAAAGGCTTCCTTGTCAGCCAAATCATGAAAGCAACAAAAGGTCAGGCAAACCCGCCATTAGTCAACAAATTGCTTGTTGAAGAATTGAATAAGAGATAATAGCGAAAGCTGGCGATTTATTCGCCAGCTTTTTTGTCGATATTTCCCGGGAAAGGGGGAAAGTCGGGTTAAAAATAGTTCTTTAAATACATATTCTTACAAACGTGCTGGTGCTATTATTAGCTTAAGAACACAAAAGGGGGCTGGCCTCTATTTTACTTAGAGATATTGATTTGGATTTACCTTATATAAAAAAAGACGAAGATATCAAAAGGGTAATGGCCAGGCATTCTCTTACTGAGACCGAAGCGTTACGCTTTGATTATGAAGAAGGTTGGAAGAGAAAAAGAATGCTGTTTCGAGACCAGGTTAGGTGCATAGCCGGTTTGTACACTTTTTTACTAGGTCGCTTTCCGAATGACAGGTCAAAGAAAATTATGATCAATTGTGTGGAATTTCCAGGAGATGGAGTGCAGACCACCACAGATGGTTTCACTGAGGTTTCGGTAAAGTTGGACGTAGATTCATATTTTTCTCTATCCGATTTTGATAAAAAAACACTTATTCTAAATAAAATCGATGAGGGAATCGTTAAAGTTGCGAATGAGTATTCATGGGAACATGATGTCTTCAACCGGATCACAGCTGAAATAAAAGAGCGAAACTATGTAAATGAGTATACTTGGGCACAAAGATCCTCACCTGACAGAAAGTATATGGCAGAGATGTTTTGTACGCATGACATAGACTATTTTAGTGCAACGCTGAACATCAGGGACAAGAAATCAGGTGAATTGATAAAAAGCAAAAAAGTCCTCCAGGAGAGGCCGCATGAACTGATTTTCAATCAATATTTAGGTGATTTAAAATGGGTTACTGATAGAACAATAACAATGACTTACCAGGCCAGGAAAACAAAGTGGCTGATTGAAAAAATATAAAGGTTGTGCAAAATGGTCAAATTTTTAAAGGAAGGCAATGTAAGAATACGGATTGATGACGACGGCGAAGTATCAGTGAAAATTAATGTGGACAATATCACGGAATCAATAGCCTATATTCAAGAACATCAGATAAATAATGTCGATATTTCTTATGAGCTGGCTCAAGTAGATTTTTTAAGTGAATGCCCTGACATTGAGTTGGTTTCCCTTGGGGGTGAAGACTTAAAAGATGTTTCAGGACTTTACCATTTAAAAAAACTAAAGTCACTGTCAATTAATGAAACGAGACCATCTCTGGAGATTGATTTTGAAAGGATTCCTTCGCTTGAAGTGCTTTATGGGCAGCTTCCACCCAAAGCAAAGGAATTAGGGACTCTTGAGAACTTAAAAGAAATGGTGCTCTGGAGCTACAAGCCTATAACTAAGAATCTTGAACAATTTTCAGGACTTAAGAACCTGGAATTCCTGGAGCTGATCCAGTCTAATATCATCTCATTAAAAGGGGTAGAAGGATTGGGGATTTTGGGAAAGCTCGGTCTTTACTATTTAAGATCCTTTAATGATTTGAAGGATATTAAAGATCTATCAAAAAGCTTGAGAGTTCTAGAAATAGAGAACTGTAAAAAAATCGGTGATTTCACCCCAATTGCAGAGTTAAAGAATTTAGAGAAGTTAAGTATGATGGATTGTGGGGAAATACCTTCGATTCAGTTTGTCAGTCAATTGCCTGGATTAAAAATGCTTGCTTTTGGGGGAACTACTGTCCTTGATGGGGATTTAAATCCTTGTGAAGGTATTGAGCATGTTTATTTTACACAGAAAAAACATTACACCCATCGGCTAGAGGAATACACAGCTGTAAAGAAAAAGGACACTGAAATTTTGGCAGCCTCACAGATAAATGAGAAATTGCCAACCGTTTTATGGAGAGAACGAATGGTGGCAGGCGATGATATGTTCACCGAGGAAGCTCTGGCAGCTTCGGAAAAAGCACTTCAGACGTATGTCTCTTCTCTTAAATCTTTGAAGATCCCGACGGAAAAGTCCATCCTGAAGAAAGTAAAAGAAGTCGTAAACGAGTTTAATAGACTCAATGAAGAATACAATTATTTTATAGAAACACTGGAGCGCGAAGAATTATGGGAGTTTATTGATGAGAAAGCACGAGAAGCTGGTCTTGATGCGGATGAGGACATCACTGAAGAGTGGAGAGAGTGGTAAAGGTCATAATGCGAAAAGGAGGCGTAAATGTATAGTTTAACATCTGATGGCCGTGTACAAATTAATGGGAGTTTAACTACAGATGAAATCACGGAGTTAATAAAAAATAAAAAATTACAAGTTATCCAGTTTTCTAGTGATATTGAACCTGAAACTTTCACGAAATTGAACGAGACCCTGTTCTCAAACCGGAGCGACGTAATTCTCCGTGTCTATGGGTATTACCAGACTGTTTGTGATTTAAGCTTTCTTCATCTTCTTCCGAATTTAAGGCGCCTATATGTTGAGTGTCATGACAGGGTAGAAAATGTAGAAACGCTCGCATCTTTAAAGAATTTGGCAGAACTTAACCTCAGTATATTCAGTCTGGAATCCTTTGAAGTCTTATCTTTGGTCCCAGATGGATTGCAGAAGTTGATACTTGGCCAAACAAAGTCAAAAAAACAAAGTCTATCTGCGATAGAAAGGTTCAAGGACCTTGAAGAACTCTTGATTGTAGGGCACACAAAAGATATTGAGATTGTCGGGAAGTTAATGAATATTGAAAAAATCACCTTAACGTCCATAACAACCAGTGACCTGGAATTCTTGAAGCCGTTAAAAAAACTGTCGCATCTTTCAATTAATTTTGGCGGGATTAAAACTTTTAATGCTATTGCAGGTATGGACGGATTAAAATATCTGGAGCTATTCCAAATCAGGGGGTTAAGTGATATATCATTTATATCATCATTAACTGGACTTCAATACGTAACGATTGAAAATCTGCCAAATGTTAAAATATTTCCGTCCCTGGTTGATTTACATAAACTGCGGAAGCTTGCTTTAAATAACTTGAAGGGGTTGAAAGAGCTTAATAGTCTAGAGTACGCTCCAGCCCTTGAGGTTTTTACACACTGGTCAGCAATGAATATGAGTGTGGAAGATTATTTGCCTGCATTAAGAAATCCTTCTCTGAAAAGGATATCAGTTGGGTTTGGCAGTGATAAGAGAAATAAGCAGTTTGAAGAACTGGCAAAGAAGTATGGCAAGACAGATAAAGGAGTTTTGGATACCTTTGTTTTTGAATAAATAATTTAAAGGTGAGAGTCCATGGAACTGAAAGAAATTATGCTGTCTGATATGATCAACAGGCCAAACAAGGGCGAGATAGGTTTTAACCATCAAACGAGAATCTTTCAATTATTGATGAGCAGATATTTAAAAGGGATTGAGACCAAAGAAGACAGGTATTTAAGTATTTACTGCGTTGATAAAGTAAAAGAAATTGAAATTGATGACTATACAATTGAAAATGGGCGGACTGTGAAGATCCCTTATAATCCGATTGAGTTTTTGAAGCTTGATACCGTTGAAGAGAAATATGAGGAATATGTAAGAATCTTCAACGATTATATTGACCCGGTTTTTCGGGAAATGGACTGGGATTACTCTCCTGTCATTCATGCGCTTGAAAAGGTTAAAGAACATAATTACCAGGCACAGTTTATATTAAAAAACACGCCTAAAAAGAGCCCGGATAAAAGGCATACAGCATTAGTACTTGGGATACACAGTGTGAACTCTTTTCAGCTCATTGCCAGGATATATGATGATAAAGACGGCCTGATGATAAAAGAGAAGGTACTGGCGGAAGAGGTTCCGAATGAAATGGTCTATGCCAGGTTTTTAGGAAAAGCAGCCTGGAAAGATCATCAAACCTTCGAGGTTCGTTCGATATCCAGCCAGTGGGCAGGTACAATAACAGTTGATTAAACTCCAGGAGTTGTAGCCATGTATGATGAATTTCTGCAAAAGATAGACAAGCTTTATCAAGATGACCGGAAAAAACTTAGGACTGGTACAATCCTATATGGAAATCTGTACGAAGACCGCTGGCAAACTAACATCCAAAAACCTTTGAACCTCGAAGAGTTAAATTCACTCGAAGTGGAAATAGGCAATCTGCCAGAAGACTTTAGAGAATTCCTGTTAACGTCTAATGGCTGCTACTTGTTTGATAGATTGAGGGTCGCAGGCAAACAGGACGGTTATAAAGGGATGACCATCGAGGAGCAGATTCATCAGCCAATTTCATTTCGAAATATCCCACCTTATTCACGCGATAGAAAACGCCTGGATGGCTTATTTGTGTTTGCGGATTCGATGGCCACCGGAACATTCTTTGTCTATAACGGAGAAGGCCAAATCCTTCAAATGGATATGAGGAGTTTTAAGCCAATTGATACTTATCCAAATTTGATGGAATTACTGGAAGAAGTGTTCAAGGAAGGCGAGAGATTGGTTTTGAATAAGGACTATCTTGATTTTGATTAAGAGAGCATAAAGGCCCTGGCAAAAGAGCCTTTTATGTCAATCCAGACCATCATCCATTATGATGTTAAAGAGTGCTTCCTTATCCAATACTGAAATGGCAAGATGCGTATTAGTAAAGATCATATAGACTGGTGTTACGTTTGTCGTCAGTTCAGGATAACGCTCTTTTAGACTATTAATATCATCAGATATGTGGAAGGAATCAAGCTTAGCCTTTACTTCGTCGGGAATGTCATACTTTTCTGACTCTCCACGTGGAACAATGGTCAGTACAGAAAGTTTCTCAGGATTCTTCGATAGGAAATCATAGAAATCAGGCAGGTCTTCTATCGATAAGTTGACGAAATAGGTGCTGAAAGAGTTGAATTCCTCATCCCAGCCTGCTGTGATCTGGAAGAGTATGTTCTGGACAGTCTGGCTTTTTGGTATCAGTATTGTATCGCTTTGCGCTGATAGTTTATCAGCACCAGGAACAGAATTGACCTGGTTAATCATGATTTGTTTTGGTTTTTTGTCTGCGGGGAAGGTTACAGTTAACTCCTGTCTTTCCTTGGTCTTGGATGGAATCGTTCCTGCCATCAGCTTAATTGGTTCTTCAGAAGTTTGCCTGGTTCCATGCCAATTGTATTCTCCTGTTACGACAGAAATTTTCTCACCTTCAATCGTTACAACTGGCAAGGGTGGCTTTTCTTCCTTATATAATTTATACCGATCCATGGCAATGAGCACGCTTAAAAACAGTACTGCAGATGTTCCGTAGATTAATAGCTTCTTCTTCATAACTTTTCCCCTCAGAGTTTTGTAATTCTTATAAAAATTCCACCTATCACATGTAATATCCTGTAAGATTTTATCGAAAAATGAAATAAAAATACCACAGAGAAAGGGTCTCTGTGGCATCTCTACTATTATGATTTTAAGTTCTCAACACTCATATCAAATTCTTTTTCAATCTCAGGATTTGGTCTGTATGTTACCAAGCTGACAACAATAGAAATGATCAGGTTGATAATGAAACCTGGAACGATTTCGTACATGACATCGCTCAGGCCGACATTGCTCCAGATGACAACGGTAGCGGCACCGGCAATCATACCGAGAATCGCGCCCCAGTTGGTCATCTTCTTCCAGTACAGGCTCAGGATGATGATCGGTCCGAACGCTGCTCCAAATCCTGCCCAGGCGTATGCAACCAGGCCAAGAATTGTGTCGTTTTGTACCCATGCCAGTGATGCAGCAATAATCGCTACTGCGAGTACTGCCAAACGTCCGAAAAATACGTACTGCTTATCTGATTTTTCTTTTTTGAATATGATTTTGTACAAGTCCTCCGTCAGTGCGCTGGATGTAACGATCAGCTGGGACGAGATGGTGCTCATGATTGCTGCGAGAACGGCTGCCAGCATAAGGCCGGAAAATAACGGATGGAAGAAGATTTGACCGAGCACGATGAAGACTGCTTCTGGGTTATCCAGCTTAACATCCGGATTCTGTGTAAAGTAAGCAAGACCGATCAACGCTGTCAATATTGCTCCAATTAAGGAAAAGATCATCCAGCCCATGCCGATTCTTCTTGCACTCTTTGTTTCTTTTATTGATGTGATCGCCCCGGAATGGTCGCCGGAGCTGTTTTCTTCCAAAGTTCATTCGATCTAGATTACCATACCGGCTTATTGCTTGTTTCCGCTGTAGTTGTAGCGTATACACTATTCGACGGCTTCCTTGCGGTAAGTTACACAGATTTTATCCAGGGGATGATGTTGCTTCTCGCCTTGTTGCTCGTGCCGATTATCGGCTTCTCGAAAACAGGGGGACCTGCAGAAACGTTCGATACCATCCGTTCAATCGACCCTGCATTGCTTGATTTATTCAAAGGGACAACCTTGCTCGGCATCATATCAACCGCAGCATGGGGTCTTGGCTACTTTAGCCAGCCTCATATCATCAGATACGTAGAAGGTAAAAAAGAGTAGGATAACAATTCCGGATACAATTCTTAAAAGCTTTGTATCATCTTTAAAACGGTTTTCAAGGAAGCTGGGAATCGTGATGGAGTCATTTGCTACATGTGTGTAAGAACGAAGTCGAGGTGCTACATAAAGCCAGTTAAGATACGCGCCGACGGTCAATCCGATGGCAATCCATGCATTCGCTAAGCCGCTTACATAAATTCCCCCCTGGAAGACCCATCAGCAGCCAGCCGCTCATATCAGCTGCACCGGCACTAAGCGCTGTGACTGCCGGACCAAGCGATCTGCCGCCAAGCATGTAGTCAGTCAGATTACTTGTCTTTTTGTAGGAATACCAGCCGATATAAAGCATCGCGGCCATATATATCCCGATGGCAATGCTTTGATACATTTCGTTGGACATAATCTTTCCCCCTTTGTTATCGCGAAAAAAATATTGAAAAAATATTGCTAATACAAATAATATTCTATCGTTTCATTTAAATGATTAACAATCTATTTTTTCGTTAAAATTACAATCCTAGTAATAGTAATTTACTTTTCTAATATATTTATAGTGCAAAAGAATAACCATGGCTCGGGAAAGCCATGGTTAATATTCACATCTTAAGATCTTTTGGAGGCAGACGGTCACCCTTGACCTTTTTATCATTGATTTTAGGCTCCTTGCCGCTAAAAAAGTTCTGCAGATTAGAACGATGGAGGAAAATTAAAAATATAATAAAAGCAGTAAAGATAAATGGCTCATGAATGTCCGGAGAGAACAAAGAAAAAATCAGCATCGCGATTCCCACAGAAATCGAACCCATGAACACATATTTGGTCACGAATATGACGGCAAAAAAAGTCACATAAACAACGAGGAACATTCCGATATCAACAATCAGCAGTGCACCTGCCGTCGTGGCAATCGCCTTGCCGCCTCGGAATCCCGCAAAAATCGGAAAGCAATGGCCGATGACGGCAATCAATCCGGCGTACAGCGGTGCAAGTGGTAGGTCGAAAATCAGCGGAAGAGAGGCGGCGAGCATCCCTTTTGCAACATCCACCAGTAGCACGATAATGGCCGCCCGTTTGCCCATGACCCGCAATGTATTCGTCGCGCCAGGGTTTTTACTGCCATGATCCCTGATATCAACATGAAAAAAAAATTTTGCCAATCAATAAAGCGGTTGGAATGGAACCGACCAAATAAGCTGCTAAAAGACAAATCCAAGTCATATAACGTCACCCTTTTAATCTAGTTAGAGAATTTTATTCTAAAATAGTCCTCGTCAGTATCTTTATTTTACAGAGTCAATCAATCCTTGATAAGTGTATACAATGCTGAAAATATGTGTTCTGCAGGCAGTTGTACTGGTCAAAACCTTCGGGAACTATTATGCCGTTTTTGACGTCTGTTGTATCATATAGCAGTATACTTCAATATGAATGCACTGCTGATTCTCATTTGCTGGAGCATCACCAGTGTAAGGATGAGAAAACTACAAGTCCAATTGAGCAGATCAATATTGCAGCATGTATCTTATACTTTTGTACAGGTTGTAACCAGGTAATAAGATCTCTAGGCTGCATCCTTCAATCACAATAACGGGTAGGGGTTTCCAATTTATGTAACCATTCTCTTTATATTGTAAAAAAGAACGAGTATGAATGGAAGAGTTTTTCGAAAAATATGATAGTTAACACTTAGATTAAATAATAGGTTTCTTTTTGGCAAAAAGACATAAAGTAGTTTATGATATATCCGGTAGAATAGATGACAGGAAAATTGCCTCACAGGTCAATTTGAGATATGATGTAAAATGATGGAATTAAAAACCATATTAAGTAGGATGATGGGTATGAAAAGAGCAAGAATCATTTATAATCCGACTTCGGGTCGTGAGGTTTTCAAAAAGCATCTGGCCGAAGTCTTGGTAAAGCTGGAGAATGCCGGTTATGAGGCTTCATGCCATGCAACGACAGGTGAGGGGGGATGCGACACAGGCTGCGAAAATTGCGGTCGAGCGGCGCTATGACCTGGTGATTGCGGCTGGCGGAGATGGCACGATCAATGAAGTGGTCAATGGAATCGCTGAACAGGAGTACCGACCGAAAATCGGTGTCATTCCAGTCGGCACAACAAATGACTTTGCGCGCGCGCTCCATATTCCAAGGGATATCGATGCTGCGGTTGACATTATTGTTAAAGGCGATACGATTCCGGTCGATGTAGGCCGAATCAACGATAAATATTTCATAAATATTGCTGGCGGCGGCAGACTGACGGAGCTCACATATGAAGTGCCGAGCAAACTCAAGACAATGCTTGGCCAGCTCGCTTACTATCTTAAAGGAATTGAGATGGTGCCATCCATTCGTGCTTCTGAAGTAACGATTGAGTATGATGGAAAGCTATTCGAAGGCGAGGTCATGATGTTCCTTGTCGGACTGACGAATTCCGTTGGCGGTTTCGAACGTTTGGCTCCAAATTCCTCAATCAATGATGGGTTGTTTTCGTTATTGATTTTGAAAAAGACAAACCTGGCCGATTTCATCAGAATTGCTTCACTCGCTGTCCGCGGTGAACACATCTATGATTCAGGCGTCATTTACACGCAGGCCAACCGCATCAAGGTGCAATCCAAGGAAACGGTCCAATTGAACTTAGACGGCGAATACGGCGGCAATTTGCCAGCTGAATTCGAAAACCTGTTCAGGCACATCGAAGTCTACGTGCCACTCGACGAAATCCGTCCTGAAGACCGCCCGGAGAACCTGGAATTGAATTTCAAGGCAAAATGATGAAGGACCACTCCAAAATGGGGTGGTTTTTTTGTTATATGAGTTAGGGTATAGAAGGATATTCTTGAAAAATGATTATAATCCTTAAAATACAATATATTCCTTAAACCAACGGATATATTCCTTAAACCTACAGATATATTCCTTAAACCTACAGATATATTCCTTAAAAGCTGAATATATTCCTTAAATGTAGATTTTATTCCTAAATCAAAAAACATTGTTGAATATAGACCTTTTTTTAAAAAGAAGGTAAGGCGCCAAAGGTTAGTTTAGTCTTATCAAAAAGTTCTCATCGATATGAAAAATTTGCCTGTAAATCATATTTGAATGAAAATAAAAGATAATAAGATAAAAGGATGTGGATACATAATGGGGAACAAGGCGTTAATCAATATCGACTTTACGTATGATTTCGTGGCGGATGATGGTCGGCTGACTTGCGGTGAGCCGGGGCAGGCGATTGAAGAGAAACTCGTCGGCGTGACGAAGGAGTTCATCGAAAATGGTGATTATGTTGTTTTCGCTATTGATGTCCATGATGAGGGCGATGAATTCCATCCGGAGACGAAGCTATATCCGCCTCATAATATCCGCGGTACGAAAGGCAGGGATTTATACGGCAGCCTGCAGGGAGTTTATGAAGAAAATAAGCATCTTGATCATGTGTATTATATCGACAAAACGAGGTACTCCGCATTTGCCGGGACTGATCTTGAGATAAAGCTGCGCGAGCGAGGGCATCACAGAAGTGCATCTTGTCGGCGTGTGCACCGACATTTGCGTCCTTCACACCGCAGTTGATGCTTATAATAAGGGATTTAAGATTATTGTTTATAAGGACGCGGTCGCTTCTTTTGACCAGGTGGGCCATGAGTGGTCGCTCCGCCATTTTGAGAGCTCGATTGGCGCGGAGGTAAAGTAACACGTATTTGCAAGGCCAGATGGTAGCGGAAAGAAGGTTTTATTTTCCGATAAGTGATGATGATGGCAGTATATTTGGAGGTTTTTTGATGAGCACTAAATTCACAGACGACAGCTTGATGCTGCATACGGACTTATATCAATTAAATATGATGGAAACGTACTGGCGTGATGGCGTCCATAACCGCCGCGCGGTGTTTGACTTGTTTTTCCGCAAGCTTCCCTTCGGCAATGGCTATGCCGTTTTTGCCGGCCTCTCGAAAAAATCATCCATTACATCGAAAACTTCGGTTTTTCAGAGGGTGATATTCAATACCTTCGGGAAGAAGGAAGTTTTGATGAGGACTTTCTTGCCTTTTTAAAAGATATGAAATTCACTGGTTCAATCCGCGCGATGCAAGAGGGTGAAATTGTATTTGCCAATGAGCCGCTGGTAAGAGTGGACGCACCGCTTGCAGAAGCGCAACTGATTGAAACGGCGCTCTTGAACATCGTGAATTACCAGACATTGATTGCGACAAAGGCTTCACGCATCAAGCAGGTCGTGAAGGATGAAATTGCGATGGAGTTTGGTACCCGCCGTGCGCATGAAATGGATGCAGCACTTTGGGGCACGCGTGCTGCTTATGTTGGAGGCTTCGACTCTACCAGCAATGTGCGTGCGGGAAAACTGTTCGGCATCCCGATCGCTGGAACGCATGCCCATTCAATGGTACAGGCTTACAGGGATGATTACACCGCTTTTAAAAAATACGCGGAAACGCATAGAGATTGCGTATTCCTCGTCGATACGTATGACACACTGAGGTCTGGAGTGCCAAGCGCAATCAAAGTGGCAAAGGAATTCGGCGATAAGATTAATTTCATCGGCATCCGTCTCGATAGCGGTGACCTAGCCTACCTTTCCAAGGAAGCCCGTAAAATGCTGGATGAAGCCGGTTTTAAGGATGCGAAAATCGTTGCATCCAGCGACCTGGATGAGTATACGATCATGAACCTGAAAGCTCAGGGGGCAAAAATCGATACTTGGGGAGTTGGCACGAAGTTGATTACTGCTTACGAACAGGCTGCTTTAGGAGCGGTTTATAAAATTGTCTCGGTTGAGCGGGGTGACGGAACGATGGAGGACACCATCAAGATTTCTTCCAATCCGGAAAAAGTGACAACACCAGGCATCAAGAATGTCTATAGGATCATTAATAAAGCCAACAACCGTTCAGAGGGGGATTACATCACTCTTGAAGGTGAAAATCCACAGCAGGAAAAGCGCCTGAAGATGTTCCACCCGGTCCATACCTTTATCAGCAAATTCGTCACCAATTTCGATGCAAGGGATTTGCATCATGATATCTTCAAGGAGGGTAAGCTAGTGTATACCCAGCCGAGCCTAGAGGAAGTCCGCAAGCACTCAACCTACTGTCTCGGCGTTCTATGGGAAGAATACACCCGTATGCTCAATCCCGAAGAGTACCCTGTGGACCTCAGCCAGAAATGCTGGGATAACAAGATGCGCAATATAGAAGAAGTAAAAGAGAAGGTCATGGAGATGACTGGAGAGAAGACGGAATAGAATGGGCTGCTTTCCTTTTGGGGAAAGCAGTTTTTTATTTTTACCTCCCGCTTACATATAGTTTATCCTATTGGAATTTTCCGATGAAAAATGAAACTGGATTAGGTTCACTTTTCCTAATATCCATGGTCGGTATGGGGGATGTAAATCGAGATACTGACTTTATGAGCAGTCCTTTCTTGCAGAGAGCAATAAGGAAGTCACGAATGAATAAGACCTTTAAGTTCGCAGTCATTGCGTTTTAGGTATCCGCGGTACTGTTGGTTTTGGTAATTAATTCTAATCTCTGACTATTTCCTTTTTTTAAAAGGATTTTCCCTAGTAATAAAGAATTATTAGGGAATGAATCTTTTCTAAGGGTGTTGCCGTGTGAATGACAAGAGTACCGCAGTAGATTATGAGCAGTTCATACTCAGGGAGACAGGCTTTATTTTTAAATTCCTAAAAAAAAGACAATCAATTCATCCATACTTTTATTGAAGGCAAGCTCATAGAGAAGGTAGGTCTTTGTCCTGACCTAGTCATCGGAAAATCGTTGACTGAATTTTTGCCGCCTGACCAGGCAAAACGCAAAGTGAATTTTTACGAAAAGGCGTGGAGAGGTGAGCATGTCAACTATGAAGGCAGCCTGGGTGGAGTCCATTACCTGGCCGTCCTGTACCCTGTTCGCCAAAACGGGATGACAGTTGAGGTCATTGGAACAGCCATTGATATAACGAAAGAGAAAGAAAGGGAAAAGCAGGTCCAGCAAATGGAGAAGCTCTCTGTAGTTGGGGAGCTGGCAGCAGGAATCGCACATGAAATCAGGAATCCGCTCACCTCTTTGAAAGGCTTTGCTAAAATCGTCAAAGAAAGCGTTGCGGATGAAAAGTTGATTCCGTACCTTGATATCATGCTGGATGAAATGAACAGAATCAATCAAATCGTCAATGAATTTATGTTTATTGCCAAACCTCAAGAAAATGTTAATTTTCAATATGCGAATTTTACTAAGCTATTAAGGGACTGTGTTCACTTCATGGAGCCACAGGCCAACCTTAAAAGTCTAAAGATAGAGTTTGATGATAAAAAGGAAATTATTTTGGATTGTGACCGGAACCAAATGAAGCAGGTGCTGATAAATCTTCTCCAAAATTCAATCGAAGCGACAGGGGACAACGGCCATTTTATTTCCGTAACGCTTGAAGAAGTGAGTGGGGACTCGGTTATGGTCACCATTAATGATAAAGGCTGCGGTATACCGGAATCGCGGTTGGAGCGCCTGTTTGAGCCTTTTTATTCAACCAAGGAAAAAGGAACAGGACTGGGTTTGCTCACTTGCAAACGGATTATCGATCTTCATCAAGGAACCATTGACATTGAAAGTCAATCAGGGGGAAGGCACGACCATACGTATTTTGTTGCCTCGCAATCAAAATACAGAAACATTGTTGATCGCAGAATAAATAATGCTGTGCTTCTTCTTGGAGCATGGCATTTTTGCTGCTGTCGTTCTAGTAGGCTTATCTGTTAAAATGAAAGAGCATACCTCAAAAAATCCCCAACATTTTCTCACTGAAAGGAGCTACCTCGCTATGCTGCAAAAAGCCCGTGAATTATTGCAAAACCATTTTGGTTATTCCTCATTCCGAATGGGGCAGGAACAGGCGATTTCCTCTGTTCTCGAAGGGAAGAATACCGTCTGTGTCATGCCGACTGGAGGCGGAAAATCAATTGTCTATCAAGTCCCTGCACTCGTGCTCCCTGGGACAACCATCGTCATTTCTCCACTGATTTCCTTGATGAAGGATCAGGTCGATACCCTCACCCAGCTTGGCATTCCGGCAACGTATATCAACAGCTCGCTGACTGCACGTGAAGCTGCTGCGCGAATGGATGACGCCAGGAACGGAAAGTACAAGCTATTATACATCGCGCCCGAGCGGCTGGGGTCCTGGGAGTTCATCGATGACCTGCAGGACATGGATATTCCGCTGATCGCCGTCGATGAAGCGCACTGTATCTCCCAATGGGGACATGATTTCCGACCGAGCTATCTGCAGATTTCCGGACTCGCAGACCGTCTGCCGAGAAAAACAATTGTGCTCGCCCTGACGGCAACCGCGACACCGAAGGTAAGGGAAGACATTTGCGCATCGCTAAAAATAAACCCTGAGAATACGGTCATTACCGGATTTGAGCGCAGCAACCTCAGTTTTTCTGTGGTAAAAGGACCAGGATCGACAAGCGTATTTAAGAGATTTTATCAAAAAGAACGAAAAGGAAGCTGGCATCATTTATGCAGCGACCAGGAAAATCGTCGATCAGCTTTATGAATGGCTGCAGAAGGAAGGTTTCCAAGCCGCCCGCTATCATGCAGGGATGAACGATGAAGACCGGAATCGCGAGCAGGAGCGATTTTTACAGGACGAGGCAACTGTGATGGTTGCGACATCAGCATTCGGAATGGGAATTGATAAAAGTAACATCCGCTACGTCCTCCACTTCCAGATGCCGAAGAATATGGAGAGCTACTATCAGGAGGCTGGCCGTGCAGGACGTGACGGCCTGGATAGCGAGTGTACCGTGCTTTATTCTTCGCAGGATGTCCAGGTGCAGCGCTTTTTAATCGACCAGTCCGCCGACCGTGATCGAATTCCACCTGAACTGGAAAAATTGCAGCAAATGGTCGGGTACTGCCATACCGAGGAGTGCCTGCAATCCTATATTCTTCACTATTTTGGCGAAACAGAGACCGTGCCATGCGGACGCTGCGGCAATTGTACGGACGCTCGTGAAATGCAGGATGTCACGAAGGATGCTCAAATGGTGCTGTCGTGCATCATTCGGATGGGGCAGAAATACGGCAAAGCGATGACGGCCAATGTGTTGACCGGTTCAAGGAATAAAAAAGTCCTCGAGTTTCGTCTTGATAAATTGCCTACTTACGGCCTGATGAAGGATCGGAATGCCAAGCAGGTTAATGACATGATAGAATTTCTGATCTCCCAGGAGCTGATTGGCGTTGAGCATGGCACCTACCCGACGATTTATGTACCTGAAAAAGGGAAGGATGTCCTGCTTGGAAAGACAAAGGTGTTCAGGAAGGAAGCGGTCAAGGTCAAGCAGGTTTCTAATGATGATCCGTTGTTTGAGGAACTGCGTGAATTGCGTAGGGAAGTTGCCGCTGCGGAAAAAGTGCCGCCGTTCATGATTTTCTCCGATTCCTCATTGAAGGATATGTGCCTCAAACTACCGCTGACAGACGCAGAATTCCTCAATGTCGCAGGAGTAGGAGAACACAAGCTGCAGAAGTATGGTGCACCATTCATTCAGCGGGTTATCGAGTTTTGTGAAGAACATCCAGAGCGCCAGCCGGTAATGAATGCTGTTGCCGAGCCAGTAAGGAAACCAGCGAAGAAGGTCATCGGAGATTCCCATCTAGAAACATACAAGCTGCATCAGGAGAAAAAGACCGTTTCTGAAATTGCCGCAGAGCGCGAACTGGTGGAAAGTACCGTAGAAAATCACCTGATTCAATGCATCCAGCAGGGAATGGAAGTCGATTATGACGTGCTGATCCCGGCACAGTATATCAGTGACTTGGAACAGGCAGTCGCAGAAGCCGGCCGCGACAGGTTAAAGCCAATCAAAGAATTGCTGCCTGATGAGGTTAGCTATTTTATGATCAAAGCATTTCTGTATATGTCTAAGAAAAAGGTACATTAGGACGAAGCCCACGGGCTTCGTCTTTTTCAGCTTCATGAAAGAGGAAAACGAGAGAGCACGGTCACAAGAAAGGAGAACTTGTGCCCGTGAAAGAGGAAATTGAGAGAGTACGGTCACAAGAAGGGTGAACTTGTACCCGTGAAAGAGGAAATTGAGAGAGCACGGTCACAAGAAGGGTGAACTTGTGCCCGTGAAAGAGAAAATTGAGAGAGTACGGTCACAAGAAAGGAGAACTTGTGCCCGTGAAAGAGGAAATTGAGAGAGTACGGTCACAAGAAGGGTGAACTTGTGCCCGTAAACTAGCCCTTCTCTCAAATTTACCGTCACGGCAATCCACTCTATATTCCATCCTCCGCCAAGGTAGAATAAAAAACTCTAAAAAAAACACTTTTCTGAAAAATTAAAAATGGTAAAATATAACTAGTGTTGTTACATCATGATGAGAGCTGGTGGATTGATGCATCCCATTACTGTTATTGAGATATTGTCAGCTTTGGGTTTGGTGTTGCTGCTTCTGGGATTAATTTATTTTTTGCCCAGGAAGAAGCGGAATATTGCTTTAAGGATGATCGTAGTGGTAATCGTCATAGAGCTGGGTTTCTTTGCAATCCGTCCTCTTTGGATTGACTACCATCGTGAGATAAAGACGGAACAGTTGACTGAGTACCTGGAGAAGAGGTATCCGGGTGAAGAATTTGGTATCAGCTATCGAACGAGCCGGAGCTACAACCCGTATCATCTGGAAGTAAGGTTCGCAAACGAGCGGGGCTGGATTTACTCTTATTCTGTCACAAAGGATGAAATCAAGCAGGTGGATATTGGCGTACCGGATGATGAATTGCTTGATGAAGGTCTTCATTATGAGGATTTGGGAGATTGAGAGAAAAGTAGTGTTGTTTTTGTTTGCAGCTTATTAGTTCGATAAAATACAGTCCATCAGGAGGCTTCATGGTTTACTTTAAAAAGGCACTCGAGCAGTTTGTGTTATGGATCGTCTGTGTGTGTTTGTTTATTGGAATTTTATTTTTGCCGAGTAAGACAGATTTTGAGGTTGGACAGGGCGGACAGTTCAAATCAGCAAGCTATGATTATGAATTGGACACGCACATTGAAAATATCACTGGTTTCTTTTCTTTTGTAAAAGAAAATCCGGGGCTTGGGGAGTTTGTACCTGGACAGTCGTATGCGGACCGTATGGCGGACAAGGCTTGGAAAAGCTTGCTGCTTATTGTTCCGACTTTGATCCTGGCCTATGTTCTCGGCGTGTTAAAGGGGATCTTTGATTTTCAGATGCAAAGGAAAAAGCTGAATTTTTTGGGGAACGGGACGACGTGGCTGTTCATCTCGATGCCAGATCTTTTTTTCATCATCGTCACTCAGATCGGTCTGATGTATTTATATGAAAAAGGGCTGTTTTTTCATGTGACGTTATATGGAAGTGAAAAGCTGGAAACCTATGTAGTTGGGATACTCTTTCTGCTGATTTATCCTGTTTTCTACCTTGCGAATATCACGAATGTGAGTTTGCAGGAGCAGCAAGGGAATGATTACATTCGGACCGCGCAGTCAAAAGGAACTTCCGGAATGAAAATTCTGTTCCTGCATATCTTGAAAAATTCGTTTCCAAGAATTCTGGCGCATTCGAACACCATCACACTCTATGTTTTATCAAACCTGTTTATTGTTGAAAAATTAATGAATTTCCAGGGTGCAGCGGATGGTTTGTATGATGCTGTACTGAGGGGGACAGGTTTCAAGATTGGACTGGAGATCATGGTGGATGGAGTATCTGCGGTAGGTTATACGGTCTTTTTTGCTTCGATTATTTTGGTTTCAAATCTGGTTACTCAGATTTTTAGAAGTCTTGTGACCCCAACTTCCCAGGAGATGAATCATGAATAAATCTTTGATATCTGGCTTGATCATATTGTCTTTTCTATTGGTCGTTTCTGTTATTGCACCTTATCTTCCGTTCGTGGATAATTCTTTAAAAGATACGGTCATGAGGCAAAAAGAAGAAGGAGGGTTTGAGCTTCCTCCGTTTGCGCCGTCGGCAGACTTTCCGATTGGATCGGACCATAATGGTGTCGATTTATTAAGCAGGCTGCTGCTGGGGACGAAAGAAACGCTGTTAACCATTCTTGCAGTGGTCCTGATCCGTTATATCATTGCGATTCCACTGGCAATGGCGAGTTTTTATTCGAAATTCTTTCATCGAATCCTGATTATCTGGAATCGATTGTTCTCATTCATCCCGCCTATTTTCTTTGTCATTTTAATCATCGGAACTCCATTTATCCTTTTTTCGGATAATCGATATCTATGGATCTTGATTGTTCTGGCGATGATTGAAGTGGGGAGGGTTGCGGATATTTTTTATCAAGGAATGGTGGAAATTTCAAAAAGACCTTATGTGGAAGCAGGGATTGTCGCGGGCTCATCGCCGATGACAATGCTAAAAAACTACTACTGGCCTCCGCTTCGACCCTCTTTCATCGTCCAGTTTTTCTCGGATTTGGGGAGAACGCTATTTCTCATCGGCCAGCTCGGAATCATCGAAATCTTCCTAAGTGTCGAATTCGTCTCCCAGCTTAGTGGAGGGTATAAGACGCTGAACACTTCCAATGTGTGGTCAACCTACTTTGTGGATATCACGCAACATATCTGGTCGCATCCATGGCTGCCCATCACCGGAACCCTTGCCATCGGCATCACAATCTTTGCATTTTCATTGACCAGCAGCGGACTGCAGCAGTATTTTGATAAAAAGTATAAAAGAGCATAGAGGAAGTGGGAGGTGTAACAGGCACTTCTCCCTTTTGTTTGAAAATAGGTGATTTAGTTAATCAATGAGTGTAACCTTTTGTTCGATTCTCCTGACAAATAGATATAACGAGTTCATTCAACAGGAGGAATCGGACAATGAAAAAATTATTGATGATATTGCTGCTTGGGTTACTGGTCACTGGTTGTGGAACGGAGAACCAGGTTTCGAATAATAATCAGGATAAGAGAGGTGCCGGAATCGTGGCGGGAGAGATGGCTGCAAGTTTGACAGAGGAAAGCCCGTTAATTTTTCAATATGAAGTGAAGAATCAGACGGAAGAAGAAGTGACTCTAGAATTTACGAGCTCACAAAGGTACGATTACTCGGTTAAAACGAAGGACGGCAAAGAGGTTTTCCTATTCTCTAGTGTTGCTTCCTTTTTACAGGCATTGGGAGAAGAGGCTGTGAAGCAGGGAGAATCACTAACCTATGACATCGACCTTCACGAGCTCAATCTTGAAAAAGGTGATTATATTTTGACCGTATGGCTGACTCCAAAAGGCGGGAAGAAGTTCGAAGTGTCGAAGGAGTTTACGGTACAGTAAAAAGGAAAGTGGAGGGATTATATTTTTCCTCCGCTTTTTTTTTAAGAATTCAATAAGAGCAATAATGATGGAAATTGAGCTGATCTCCGTTCCGACAATCCACTTGATCAATTGTACCTGGCTTTTGCTTATTCTTTGTTCCATATCTGGGGCGGTGACGAAGTCTTTTTCGTCTAACACCTGATGCATTAATTGGCTGCCCAATTTCATGAAGAGTAGGCAGATTCCCCAATCCAATTGCCTAATCTTACATAGGGTGTTATAGGGACATTACAAACACCGATAGAGAGGGGACAATTTAAATGTATATGCACTCACATAACAAGCGATATATTCATGATCCCAGAACGTTCGGAACTGACGGTGCCGGTACGCTTGCTGCTGGTTTATTAGGTGCTGGGATCGGTTATCTGGGAGGACAATTGCTTAATGGCGCTGGGTATGGATATCCAGGAGGAGCCGGTTTTGGAGGATACGGTTATCAGGGTGGTCCGGGCTTCGGAGGCTATGGTTTCCAGGGAGGACCAGGATACGGCTACCAGGGAGGTCTGGGCTATGGTTATCAGGGTGCTCCCGGCTTTGGCGGATATGGATTCCAAGGCGCTTCGGGTTTTGGAGGTTATGGTGGTTATCAAGGAACACCGGGAGCTGGCGGTTATGGCTACCAGCAACCATGGTCTGGAGGCTATGGGCCCCAAGACTGGTGATTTTGTGAAAAAGGGCAAAACGACTTGGTCGGTTCGCCCTTAAATATTTAAGAAACTCGGTTAATGCCTTTCGCAATCCCTGTTTTAATATGATAAAATCTGACTTAGCTAATTCACAGCAAAGGACTTGAAATGATGAGTAAAACAATCCCGGTTAAAAAGAACGATTTTATAGATGTAGTATTTGAGGATTTGACGCATGACGGAGCGGGTGTAGCCAAGGTTGACGGCTATCCGATTTTTGTCCAGGGCGGACTTCCTGGCGAAAAGGCAAAAATTAAAGTAACCAAGGTGAACAAGGGATACGGCTTTGGACGCTTGATGGAGATACTTGAAAGAAGCACCTTCCGTGTTGAGTGTCCTGCTGATGATGCCCATAAATACGGCGGCTGCCAGCTGCAGCATATCAATTACGAGGGCCAGCTGAAGTATAAGGAAAACCAGGTAAAGCAAGTTCTGACGCGAATCGGCAAGCTTGAGGATGTTGTGGTACACCCGATTTTGGGAATGGACAACCCGTGGCATTATCGGAACAAAGCCCAGGTGCCTGTTGGAGAGAAGGATGGCAAGCTGATTGCAGGCTTCTTCAAGCCGCGGAGCCATGAAATCGTCGATACGAATGAGAGTTTGCTGCATCTCGATGAAATCAACGAAGCCGTACAGGCGGTGAAAGAGACCTCCAGTGAACTTGGCATTCAGCCATATAATGAGGAAAAACACAAAGGCGTGCTGCGCCACATCATAGCCCGTTACGGGAGACAAACCGGTGAGCTGATGGTTGTTATTGTGACCAGGACGAATGAGATTCCTCAACGAAACAAACTGGTCGAGGAAATCATTGCAAGGCTTCCTAAGGTAAAATCGATTGTGCATAACGTGAACTCGAAGAAAACGAATGTCATCATGGGAGACAAAACGGAGGTCCTCTGGGGCAGCGAGGTCATCTACGACTATATCGGTGACATCAAGTTCGCAATCTCAGCCCGTTCATTTTACCAGGTGAATCCTGAACAGACAAAAGTGCTCTACGACAAAGCACTGGAGTATGCAGAGCTTTCAGGCGAAGAATCCGTCATAGATGCCTATTGCGGCATTGGAACCATCTCGTTATTTTTAGCGCAAAAAGCAAAAAAGGTACTCGGCGTCGAAATCGTCCCCGAAGCCATCGAAGACGCAAAACGAAACGCCGAACTGAACGGCATCACCAACGCAGAATTTGCAGTCGGTGAAGCCGAAACCGTCATTCCGGCATGGTACAAAGAAGGGAACACAGCAGACGTTTTGGTTGTCGACCCACCAAGAAAAGGCTGCGATGAAGCACTCCTGCAGACTATTATTGATATGAAGCCAAAGAAGGTTGTTTATGTGTCATGTAACCCGGCCACCCTCGCGAGGGATTTGCGAATCCTTGAAGATGGCGGGTACAAGACAGTTGAAGTACAGCCAGTGGATATGTTTCCGCAGACGACACATATTGAAGCGGTAGTGAAACTATCCTTGATTTAAAGGGTTTTTTAGCAAGAGATGACCACCTTGACCACATCCTGACCACATTTCTTGCGAAAACATCATTTCGAGATGAATTTTTCGAACAAATCAGCAGATTTTTCTTTCATGGATTCGGTCACATGCGCATAGACATCCCCTGTTGTTTTAATGCTGCTGTGACCCAATCTATCCTGCACCTCTTTAAGAGACATTCCGGCCTCGAGGCACATCGTCGCATGGGTATGTCTTAGGTCGTGAAAACGGATTTTAGGAACATTAGCGGTCTTTATGAGTTGATTAAACTGGGTGGTTAATGATCTCGGGAATATCGGTTTCCCTGTGGATGTGGTGAAAATTAAATTATTGTCCTCAAAGGTATCACGAAAAGCCATCTTCATTTTTTTCTGATGTGTTCGCCATTCCTTCAGGTCCTGGATCAATGACTCCCCGACCTTAACCTTCCTAACTGAGCTGGCCGACTTAGGGGTACTAAAGCGCCATCCCTTGTCGTCATACACAAGAGATCGTTCCAAACTAATCACATTATTCTCAAAATCAATATCAGACCACAAGAGGGAGAGAATCTCTCCACGGCGTCCACCTGTTTTAATGGCTGTAGTCACCACAGAAAACGTTCTTAAGTCTGTCAACTTAGCAACTGTCAGAAAAGTATTCATCTCTTGTACTGTCCAGGTAACATAATCTTTTCTCCTGGGTCTTGGCTTCTCCACTTCAATCAGTGGATTCACCTGAATGATTTTCCATTTACGAGCTGCCTCTAATGCTCCATAAAGAATGGTGCTAATATACTCAACGTATCTGGGAGAAAGTCCTTCATCAGACAAGTTGTTAATATATTTTTGTAGGATGATAGAGTTAAGTTTGACAACTTTGTATTCTCCTATAACGGGGATAATCCTGTGGTTAGTGGCATTCCGGTATTCTCTAAATGTAGTTTCTTTTACTTTGCGTTTCATGATTAACTCAAACCATTGTTCAAACAAGTCTCTTACCTTGATTTCCAATAAATCGGCACCAATGCCATTTGCATCGTTCTTTTTGATTTCCTCGATTGCTTCATTAACGCGTTCTTGAGCCTCCTTTTTAGTGTTACCCCTCCTTGTTACCTGCCTGCGTTTGCCTGTAATCGGATCGCGAGGCCCTTCATCCGTACACTTCCATTTGTAGCCCTGCTTGTTTTTGGCGGGCACTTGTTGGAAATAAGCCATTGTTTAAGTCCTCCTTCAAACTCGAATGGAACATTTGTTCGAATTTAAGTGTAAAAGAAAAGCCCAAGATCGGGCTTGATATTTATTAATGCGATTACCCACAAACCTTAGCTAAAAGCTTCTGGATATCGTAAATACTTTTGTCCTTTTTGAACTGTTTTGAGATAGCTGGTAGCTGAGCGCCAGAAATCCAAATCTTCAGTTCGGCATCTAAATCGAAAGTTCCAGCCGTCTCAACACTGAAATGAGAAATGCTTTTATAAGGGATAGAATGATATTCAACTTTTTTACCTGTCATCCCTTGAACGTCCACTAGCACCAAGCGCTTATCGGTGAAAATAATCGAGTCCCTCACTAATTTAAAAGCAACCTCGATTTCTTCTCCAGGATAAAAAATAGATTCGTAACTCTTTTTGATTTCTTTTGGATCAACCGATGCAGCATTTCCTAAAAGTCCACTTATAATTCCCATTTCAATGTCCTCCTATTGTTAATAATGAAAATATATGTATTAATGGGCAAAACACCCAGTGATACCTAAAAATTTTTTAGGTGTACGACTTCTCTCGGTACACCATACTCGGCAGCTGCCTCGAAAATAGTAGATTGGTAGTCCTTTGTTATAATGTTATCTGGAATAAGCAATTCTACAGCGAAAGTATTTGCTTCAACTTCAACCCGGCTCGATGAGTATAATGTGCTAGCCCTAAGGAAAGGTGTGTTTAATCTGGAATGTAGTTCAGCGTGTCCCAATTCATGAGCGCAGACAAACTTTTGGTGGAAACTTTCTAAGTTGCTATTGAGCACTATGAATCTGTTTCTTTTGTCGTATTTATAAAACCCTTTAATTTCATCATGAAGGTTTAATTCAACAACTTCGATTTTTTTTAGCGAGGCCAATTCGAAAGGATCGCTGGTATTGTATCTTGCCACTATGTTTTTCACTACTTCTTTAACCCAACTCACTGAAATCGCCTCGCATCCCTATTCGTTTTCTTTATCTCTATACTTTTTAGGAATGTATTTTTTATTAATCCTTTGAGTTTGACGGAAAATATGTTCCATTGCTTCAGCCAATGATTCGATTGCCTCTTCACTCATAGGCTCTCCCATGAAACTTAAGCCATCCTGGCTAGTTATATCCTTTCTAAACTCTTCCATTCGTTTAGCAATATCTTTTTCGTCTTTATTCGAAGGCTTAGCTTTACGTTCAATTACTTCATTTTCGCCCGTGAGATATGAAACGGAAACATCATATTTAGTTGCTAATTTTCTTAATGTCTCCAATGAAGGCTCATTGCGCCCTTGTTCATAATAACCATAACCACTTTCACTAATTCCTAGAAAAGTAGCAATATCTTTTTGAGTTAATTTCTTCTTCTTTCTTAACTCCCTCAATCTCTCTGCGAGTATTGACATAAATACTCCCCGTTTCTATTTCTATCTTCAGAATAATATCATTATACAACTTACAGTTGGGCAGATAAACCTAAACAAATTAATACAACAAAAAATTGTGTAATGGTGTTGACAAACAACTTTTTGTTGGGTAAACTAAAAACAACAAAATGTTGGGAGGTGTCATATGGTACAACAACGCAGAGATAATCTTGTTGCCTTAAGAAAAGATAAAGATTGGTTGCAGAAAGACGTAGTTGATCAATTAAAGAACCATCATGATATTGAAATAAGTGAAAGCTATTACGGAATGATAGAACAAGGAGTTAGAACTCCGAAACTTAATATAGCTCTTGCTATTTCAAAACTGTTTGATGTAAATCCTAATGAGATTTTTTTTTGAAGTTAAACCCAACAAAAAGTTGAGGGAAGTCAACTCTGCCTAAGGAGGCCAATATGAAAGAACGAAAATCATTAATCCGTTCACTCCGATTTGCATATGTAGTAACGGAACAAGCGGATAAAGAAAAATTAACTGACCAGGAGTTACTGACAGCGATCAAAATCATCAAATCTCTTCATGAAGAGAAAGCCACCGCGGCAACGGCGGCAATCTCAGTGTCAATTGAACACGACGGTAGAGAGTTAGCTGAATATCTAGTTAAAGACCTAAATTCATTACAGAAGATTGATGAACCAAAGGAATCAAATCAACTGGTTGGTTTTCGTGAGTTTATCGCTTCAAAACCCTTTCAAGACAAGTGTGAAGAAATTCTTGAGAAGCAAAGTGATAATTTCCTAAAACAACTTATCTGTCTTTATCAACAAGATGAAGAAAATCCTACAGGAGGTCCAATATGAGTCCAAAACAAAGAGAACGAATCGTCAATCAAATCATTTCAATTCTTTCAGAAAACAATGTCAGCTACGCAGAGGTTCCAGGAGTTATCAAGGAAGTTCAGTTTGAGCTAAACGAACTCTGCCAGCAACAAGTCATCAAATTATAAGGAGGAGTTCTTGATGTTAAGTCTCGATACAAGTGCTTTTAAAGAAATGTTCAGCGAGATCGTCAGGGAGGAAGTCGCAAAGGCTTTGCAGGACTTTCGCACAACGCAGCTTCCTCCTATGCTGACAAGAAAACAGTTTATGCAGTTGCTCAATATCAAAGAAGCAAAAGCATCTGAATTACTTAATCGTCCAGACTTCCCAGTTTTCAGAGAAGCTGGTGTACTCGTACCAACCCACTTGTTGTTCAAGTGGATCGAAAAGAATACTCGATGGGTGGAGGAGAATACCTCCTACTACACTAGGAATGTTGTTCAATTAAATTCTACTAAAAGTGTATAAAGGTAAATGGTAGAAAGGGGGTGTTTGAAAATGCCGAATGGTAGAGCCTCACTAGCTGCCAGAGCGGCCCGGAAAGAAGCCGGAATCACACAACTAGAAATGACATTCGATGAATATTACGGCTCCCGGGAATCGATTTCCCAACAGGAGAACGGACGTTACCAGGTACAGCCAGAACTGTCCAAGTACTACACGGAAAAACATAACAATCCATTCGTTGCGATGGAGGCAGCTGCAGAGTATATCGGCTGGGGTCCCATGAAACTCGATGGAGACGCGGCCGACCTACATAGGATGACAGTCACCATGAAGACGAAGGAAGAGCTCGAAGAAGCGATTCTATCCATTAAAAAGGCTTCAGAAAAGCTCACAGTAAATCCCAGATGCGTCGAACGGTTGGATATCGAAGAGATTGAAAAATCCATCATGGAGAGCATCGATGCTATCACAGCACTGAACCATTATGTTGCAGTTGTATGCAAAGAATATGGGATTTCGTGGGTGAAAGTCTGGACACAGCACAAAGTGAAGTTAATACAGAGGAGGTTCATCAAGAAATGAACAGAGATCAATTTTTAGAAAGAGACGCAGCAAACGCGGTTTCGGAGTACAGAGCGTCTTGGACCAATATCAGCCGGGTGGAAGAAAGCCTGATGAAAGGTGATTTGAAAGAAGCGAAGCTTGCTGCTGCCAACCTCATGATGTCTTTGAACGAACTATCAAAGCTCCAGGAGAGGAAGAAAGAGACAGATCAAATGGTTGCAAGGCTTGATTTCTTACTCAAGCGAAAACAAGTCAGGATGGTGGTGGTCGTACATGAAGACTAAGGCTGGTGATTGGCTGAAACTTTCAAAAATGGAGAAGTACCTTTTGCTTAGAAATAAGTCCAAGAAATAAGGAGAATGCGAAGTGAAGAAGGCTGATAAATTTGACCAAATGATTGACCAGGTGATCGAGGAGAGATTGACTACCGATACAGCAATCGCCTTCTGGGTCGGAATCAATCAAGAAATTGAATACGCTGAAAATACAGGTGAGAGAACGGTTGCTATTGATGCCATCATAGGCAAGTTTGAAAAGGCAATGGAATATGCGGCAAACAAAAAGCAGTGAGCGAAGGTGGCCACCTATCAACTCACTGCTCCCTAAAAAAACTAAGGGTCTACCAATATTCTATCATCATTCCGATGATGCGGCAAATTTTCATTCTTGCCGTCAGGCTCAGGAAATGGTTTCGTCCCTGTTTCCGGCTCTTGAGTCTGACGGTGTGAATGAAGCACCAACACATACGGAAGTGAGGTTAAATCATGCGGGATCATCCTGTCATTGAACAAATGGAGCGGATGGGCTATCCGAACGCGGTAGTTCAGCCGGAACATAGCGGCACGGACTACTTTGGTGATGAAATACTCGAAGGTGACGACATCGTGATTGACGGTGAAGAAATGGTTTTGAAGGACAACCTTGAGGATTACTTGTCCGATGTCTACGGATTGGAATTTACCACAGCAAAATAAAAGACCCCCTGCAGCGAACAGGAGATCAGCAACAAAAAATACACTTAATTACCGTCATTTTAGCATATGTTGCTTCGACGGTAAAGGAGGAAAGAAACATGGCAATGAATCAGAATGCCATTCCTACTCATGAAATGAGTCGTTATGAATGGCTACAGGAGCGAACAAAAGGAATTGGTGGAAGTGATGCGGGAATTATCCTTGGACTAAACAAATATCGTACAGCATTCGAGTTGTGGCTTGAGAAAACAGGTCAGGTGGAACCGATTGAAGTCGATAACGAAGCCGTCTACTGGGGAAACGAAATGGAAAATGTAGTGGCCAAGGAGTTCGAAAAGAGAACTGGCAAAAAGGTTAGGCGGACTAACTTCATGTATAGCCATCCGGATCATCCTTTCATCAAAGCGAATATTGACCGTCTTGTTGTCGGAGAATCAGCGGTTCTTGAATGCAAAACAGCATCAGCCTACCTTGCGAAGGAGTGGGAAGCCGATGAGGTTCCTGCAACCTACCTGGTGCAGTTGCAACATTACTTAGGTGTGACGGGCAAGGAAAAAGGATATATAGCGGTGCTGATTGGCGGCAATAAGTTCATCTGGAAGGAAGTTGAGCGTGATGAAGAGCTCATCGAAATGATTTTCAACGCAGAAAAGCATTTTTGGGAATATCACGTTCAGCAGTTCAACGCTCCAGAATTGGATGGATCCAGCGCGGCGGAGAAATACCTGAACGAAAAGTACGCGAAGGCTGATGCGAACAAGGAAATCGTATTGCCGGGTGAATATAAGGACCTGATTATCCAGTATGAAAAAGTCAAAGGGGACGAAAAACTCATCAAGACAGCAAAAACTGAAATCGAAAACAAGCTGAAAGCTGAATTGAAAGATGCTGAAACGGGACTGACGGATACCTATATGGTGTCCTGGAAAAGTCAAACCCAGCAAAGAGTTGATTCAAAGGCCTTAAAAGAAAAATTCCCTGATATCTACAGGGAAGTCATAAAGGAAACTAGCTTCCGTAAATTTGCTGTAAAGGAGATTAAATAGTATGCCAGCTATATCTAGGAAGACTGCCATCGGTTCTTTAATTGAACAGTTTTTGGATGATAACGAGGGTGACATTTCTCCAAATTTGTACTCGGATCTGGAGGACCTTGCAGAGGAAGTGGATGAGGCAGCTAAGGATTTACATGATGAAGTCGACGAGCTGCAGGACAGGGTGAAGGAACTTGAAGAAGAATTGGAGGCGGTCGAGTAATGGCAACAAATTCAGCATTGAAAAATCAATTGGCAAATAAACAAGGTACAGAGGCGAAGCAGGTTTCTGCTCAGTCTCTTGGCCTGAAAAACCTCTTGAATACACCTACCATGCAGAAGAAGTTTGAACAGGTCTTAGCAAAGAAAGCACCTCAATTCATGGCGTCCATTCTAAATCTTTACAACGGGGAAGCAGCCTTACAAAAAGCGGAACCGATGTCCATTATTTCAAGCGCAATGGTGGCTGCTTCGCTTGACTTACCAGTCGATAAGAACCTTGGTTATGCCTGGATAGTCCCATATAGCGGAAAAGCCCAATTCCAACTGGGATATAAGGGATATATTCAATTAGCTTTACGGACAGGCCAGTACAAATCAATAAATGTCATCGAAGTTCGTGAAGGAGAACTTGTGAAGTGGAATCGCCTTACTGAGGAAATCGAGCTGGATCTGGATGCAGCTACAAGCGATAAGGTCATCGGATACTGCGGCTATTTTAGATTAATCAATGGGTTTGAGAAGAGTGTTTACTGGACCAGGGATGAAATTACAAAGCATAAAAACAAGTTCAGTAAGTCGGATTTCGGATGGAAAAAAGACTGGGATGCAATGGCTAAAAAGACTGTCTTAAGGAACATGTTAAGCAAATGGGGCATTCTTTCAGTCGAGATGCAAAAGGACGTTACTGAGGACGAGAACACGGAAAGAGAGCTTAAGGACATCACAAACGATGTGGATGAACCAGAACCGGAAACTCCTAGCCCGGATATTATCGATATTTCTCCCGATGAAGATGGACAAGCAGAAACAGTCGAAGGAGAAATCATTGATAAGAAGCCGGACAAGAAACAGAACAATAAAGAAAAAATGTCAGCGCAAGATTCAATGGAAATTGACTTCGAATGATTAGCGGCAACCATACAAATGTTCTCCTTCCAGCTTGGATCTGGGAGGAGGCTAAGGATAAGGAACACCTGAAAAGGCTTGTACTAGAGTATATGCTGCGATATCCGGATTATACGGTGAAGAAGGTTAAAGATAGATTTGCAGTTTGTGAGAGGAAGTAAGGGAGGTGTTCCCTTGCAGGGGTACATCAAGGACCATAGAAAAGAATTAGACAGCGCGATTTGGATGATGCCCCCCCTTTATCATCGAACATGGCAATATCTCAAATACATCGTGAATCATCAAGACAATACGATTCCGATGAGGGATGGAACTTTCCTGACGATAAAGGCAGGACAGCATCTGACCTCTGTTCGTGAGATAGCCAAAAGAATTGGGTGGTACGAGGGGGTGAAATGGAAAGAGCCTAACCCTAAGACCATGGACACTATTCTGAAATGGATGGAGAAACAGTCAATGATCAAGATTGACCGCGGTAAGGGTAACAGACAATACACACTGATAACCTTGTTAAATTGGGATTTATACCAACAAAACAGTCAGGAGGGTAACAGTGAGGTAACAGACAGGGAACACCTCGTGGATATAAACAAGAATGATAAAGAAAGTCTTAAGAATGATTTTGCTTCTGCTACTAATATGCACATGCCTGAGGAAAGTGACGGGGTGCTTACGACCGACCCATTATGTGGTGATTCAGTGCCGTCTGGAGAAATATCACAAACCTCAGCCGAAGCAGAGAAAGTTCTTATAGACCGATTTATCCAACTGAGAGCATCAGGATTTGCATGTTCACCGTCCGATGAAATAGCAGCAAAGGAGATCCTATCAAGCGGAGTGCCTTTGCAGGACGCCTTAGTATACCTTACAGACCGTTTTGACACTTATAAACCCAAACACCCAAGAGACCGAATAAACAGCTTGTCTTACTGTGTGGGATACATTTTGGACAAGCATCACAATAAATTGGAATCTCAAAAACTTGCCAAGAGGAGGATACCTGAGGATGGCAAAGAGCATAAACGAAGTCCTGGAAGAACTCAGAAAAAAGAGCCAGCTAAATCTGAGTCAATCACAGGTGGACAAGTCGGCTGGCTCGGAAGAAAAAAACTATCAGTGCCCGAAGTGCAGGGACCAGATGGGGATATATTGAGCAACGTAACGGCCAGGAAGTTTGGGTCAGATGCAGCTGTGTTGAATGGAGAAGAGCTCAAAAGCTGATGAGGGCCAGTGAAATCACAGATGAGTTCAAAAACCTAGGGTTTAAGAACTTTATCACCGATGGTAAGCCTGGAATCATCAGCGAGATTCGGGAATGTGCCATGACGTACTTGAAGGACTTCGAGAACATAAAAGGCGGCAGGTCCAACAGCATAGCCTTACTTGGACAGCCAGGAGCAGGGAAGACACATTTGCTGACAGCTATCGCGAATAACCTGATGAAGCGTATGAATGTACCAGTTTTATATTTTCCATACGTCGAAGGCTTCAATGACCTGAAGGACGATTTCGACAAGCTGGAAGCCAAGCTTGAGAGAATGAAGCAGGTTGATGTTTTGTTCATCGATGACCTGTTCAAGCCTGTTAAGGGAAAGCCCAGGGCGACTGTGTGGCAGGTTGAACAGACATACGCGGTCATCAATTACCGGTACCTGAACCATAAGCCGATTCTTATATCCTCCGAGCTCACAGTCGATGAATTGGCTGACGTGGATGAAGCCCTTGGAACGAGAATCTATCAGATGTGCAAGGACTACACAGTCGTGATCAAAGGCGACAGGAAACTATTAAACCATCGATTGGCAGGTGCACCGAATGTGTGAATTATGCAACGGTACCCATGTGGTACATATCGAATCTCCAGGAGTGGCGTTAGTGACGAATTGTCCAGAATGTGGCCCTATGCCAGAAGAACAGTGGCGGGCTAAAATGGATGCTTTTCAGATAAGGCTGGATGCAGCCGAATTGCAGTTCGAAAAGAAGGGAGCATAAACATGGGAATCCTTTACGACAAAGTGAAACTCAGTCAGGATTCATTGAAACAGGATTATATCGCTCAGCTGCTTGTCAAAGGCATTACACATGATCGTTACGGGACAAGCATTCAGAACCTTGGATACTATGAACTTCGGCAAGAACTTGCTATGGCTGAATTCAGGAATGTAAATACGGATAGTCCGGAAAACGGATTCTTTTAGGAGGTAAATCAATGATCTGTCCAGTTTGTGATAGACAATTAAAAAGCCAGAAAAGCATTGCCCGCGGTATCAGCCCGGTATGTGCTCGTAAATTAGAAAACGCAAAGGACAATCACGACGAAAACCAGATGAAGTTGGAGTTGAAGGATGGCAGCAAGTAAATACGGCAATCGGAAAGTTTTTGTGGATGGCATAAAGTTTGATAGCATAGCGGAATCCAAATACTACGAGCAGTTGAAATGGCTGAAGAACGCAAAACAAATTAAAGGATTCAAGATGCAGCCACGGTTTGTGATCCTGGACTCCTACAAGAAAAACGGCAAGACGGTTCGCGCGGTTCACTATGTAGCAGATTTCGAGATTCATAACCTGGACGGCAGCATCGAAATTGTGGATGTGAAAGGGCATGAAACGAAAGATTTTCTGATCAAGAAAAAGCTTTTCGAATATCGGTATGAGCATACTTTGAAGGTAGTTACGCTGGATGAGTCGTTTGGATGGGTCGAGCTGGATCAGCTGAAGAAATTGAGAAGGAAGGTAAAGCCCAAATCAAAGGCTAAAATACCAAGAAATGAGGAATTCAAATGATTAAGGCAATTGCTTTTGAGTCAAAGGAAAGGTCGGGAATGTTTGTGTCAGATGGTTTAGAAGTACCAAGCGTAGATGAAAATGGCGAAACGGATGTGTTGGAGGACGCGTTATTGGTTATTCGTCTTGACCTCCAGCCTCCACAACAAAAGGATTTAGAAGATTTCTATAAGTTCTTCAGCTCATTGAAATTCTTTGATTATGAGGGGTTTAGAGAGCATGCAGCCTCAGTTGATGTGGAATTGACACCGGAACAAGTAAACGTCGTTCGAGAACGAAATGAATGGTAAAGGAGGCAACAAGATGGATCGGATTAACCGATTACAACGAAATCATCCAGAAGCATTTTGTTTAATGACCTATAAATGCGACAGCTGCAAGAAGGAAGAAGTGTTGTGGAATTCAAGGGATGGCGTCACACCTTTTATCATCAACTGCGCTTTTTGCGATGGTGATGCCGTTCATTTCAACTTTAGATCGGATAGGTTCATGCCAAACTATTGTCCTGACAAGGGGCAAAGAATCTTTGTAGATATGACTGCTGAGAGAATGCGTGAAATTGCAGAATTAAGATTTGAACAGGCGAAGGGAACACCTTATGAAATCCCGTTAGAAAATAAGGATGAATTCGTAGAGAGTTTCATATCGGGATTCAATCCAGGTGAACCTGATATCGTCGAGTGGAGTGAATAAAGATTAACATTTGAACGGAGGAACTAAGGGTGAAAATCAAAGCTATAGAAAAAATACAAGGTGAAATGAATAGTAACAGCAATAATCCATACATCCAAGTTGTCGGCAATTTCCTTTTACACCATCTTGACGGGGACCAAGGTGCTGCTGAGAAGATTCTTGCAGAGGATAAGACAATTGCAAAATCCCTCGAGGCTATGAGAAGGGCAGCGGAGAAAAAGAAGGTCGGGAACATGGCCGTCCTGACGGATGCTGAGGGCTTTGCTGTCGTGTTGAAGTATTTTGGGATAGATGGGCAGCCAGTAAGTGTAGAAGTGCCAGCAACGCCTCCTGTGAAGACAGAGAAACCATCAAACGACTTTAATGTCAGTCTGGATGACTTCTTGTGAGAGGTAACAACATGGCGCAAGACAGACGATTTGAAAGGTTTTCGGCTCACTTCTCTGACGAGATCGGTCCAGGTTTAAAAGAATTTGTCGTCAATGACGCGTTGCTGCACAGTCGGTACTTTTTCGTAAAAAGAGTGACCTCGACTATCCAGAGAGGTTTCTGCACTCACTGTCAAAAGGATTACATGGTGTCCGGTTCCAAACAGCTTACTCATAACGAGGACTGGAAATGCCAGCATTGCCAATCGTTAGTTCTGGTCAAACAAGCTGGCAGGGGTAGAGGAAAACTTTTGGATGAGGCTTATGTAATTTGGTATGAAAAGTCTCTTGCAGATCCAGTGGCTATCACAGCAACAGGATACAGGGTGTCAATGGATTACAGGGAAAACTACAAAGGGGAAACAACCTACTATCCTGTTACCCGTTATGTTTTTGAAAAAGGAAAAGTTCAAATGATGTACAGGAATAATTATGCTGGCGTAGTCACCAGGAAGGTGCAAAGATACGACGGATGGAGTTTTGCCAATAAGCCCTGGACCATGATTGGGAAAGCCGGATACACCAGAAACTCTAAGCAATCGATTGAGAGTATCCTAAAGGCTGTCGAAGGTACATTCTTCAAGTACGGGGAATGGACACATTTTGCAAACAGAAATATCGATTCAATCTATTTCTTCTCTAAGTTTGCGAAATACCCCTTCATAGAATATCTCTGGAAGATGGGGATGGGCGAATTGGTTAAGGCGATGGTGGAAGATCATCATCTCTATCGAAGTGTGAACATGCGAGGAAAAACGATGGAGAAAATCCTCGGATTGTCAAAGGCGGAAATCAAGGAATGGAAAGCATCCAACATCATTATGACTCCTCTCCTGTTACACAACTATAAATGGTTCAGGGATAGACGGGTGCAAATAGACTGGGCAACAGCTCAAGCCTGTGACCACTTGTTGACGGGCAGTTATTATCAGGACAAGCTGAATTTCATTCTGAAACACTCGCCGTCCCTAGCCCGAATAATGAAATACGCACTAAGTCAGATGAAAAAGGATACGAAACGATATTACTCAGTCACAAGCCTGATTACCAACTGGAAAGATTACTTGGACGAGTGCATTGAACTTAAGATGGACATCAAGCAGGAAAGTATCTTGATGCCTAACAACTTGCATAAGGCTCATCAGAAGACAACAAGGGCTATCAAAATCAAGAACGATGAAGTTATCAATAAGAAAATCGCTTTACAGCAAAGGCAACTGGATAGGTACCGATTCGAAAAAGACGGCTTGCTTATTCGTCCAGCTGTATCAAGTATCGAGATGTTCGACGAAGGTGAGAACCTCAACCACTGTGTGGGTCGTTATGCTGATCGATACGCAAAGGGTGAAATTGTCATCATGTTCATACGGAAAGCTGATCAACCAGAAAAATCCTATTACACTGTCGAACTTTACCGAAACACAAATGAAATTGTTCAATGCAGAGGTAAAAACAATAGCAATCCAGGAAAAGACGTGGAGAAATTCCTGAAAGACTATAAATCTGAAATCTTATCAAACAAGCGAAAGCAGAAGGAATCGAAAAAATCCATTAGACAGGAGGTAGCAGTATGAGCATGAATCAATTAGCAGAAAGAACGCCGGTCCTGATAGCCACAGAGATTAATAGCATCAAAGACCAGACCCGAAAAATGTTCTTGTTTAATAGCATTGAAATCGGTCGGCGTCTGGTTGAAGCGAAGCAAATGGTTCCACACGGCGAATGGGGAACCTGGTTACAGGAATCCGTGGATTACTCCCAAAGCACGGCCAATAACCTCATGAAGATATTCGATCAATACGGCGCTGACCAGCTGTCCCTTTTCGGTTCAGATGCAAAATCCCAAGCGCTTGGGAAATTAAGTTACACACAGGCCGTCGCGCTCTTGGGGATTCCTGATTATGAAAGGGAAGAATTCATTAAAGAGAATAATGTTGATTCAATGTCTACCAGGGAACTGCTGCAAGCAATAAAAGAAAAACAGGAAATGGCCAAGAAGCTGAAGGAAGCTGAAAAGAAAGCCAAGGAAGAGCAGAAGGCCAAAGAGAAAATCGAGAAAGAACTCAAAAAACTAGAAGTGCAGAGCCATGATCACAGCCTAATAGTGGACAAGCTGAAGAAGGATTTAGAGGCAGCACAGGTCTCAGGCGATGATGAAGAGATTCTCCGGTTACGTAAAGCCTTATCCGATAAAGAAACCGAATTGACCGAATCAAGTGGAAAAATTAAATCCCTTGAACGCCAGTTGAAAGAAAAGCCGATCGATATGCCGGAGATTATTGAGAAAGTTCCGGAAGAGGTTGAGAGGGAGCTCGCTGAACTTAGAAACAAAGCGGCCACCCAGAGCAGTGACAAAGCCATATCTAAATTTCAGTTTGTATTCGAAGGCCTGGTGTCCGAATTTAAGGAACTGCTTGAAGTGCTCGAACAGATTGAGGACCCTGGCATCAAAGGAAAGTATCGAGGTGCAGTAAAGGGGCTTATTGAAAAGATGAATGAAAGGTTGTAGAGCAAGGCACTTATCAAAGTTAGGCAGGTTTCGTGAAGGTGAGCGCCTTGCTCTTGCGGGTAGTGTGTCCGAGATTATTGAAAATTAGACCATAAATGCGCATTAAGAAAGAGGTGTTATTTATTGGCGAAAATAATTATTAACACTGCTTTTTCTGAACATGTAGAAAGATATTGGGAGGAAAGAATGATGGAAAAAGAAATTAAGTTTTTTAAATTTGAACACAGTGAAGGTGCTGAAATAGTTGTCGCTGAATTTGCAAGACAGGCAATGAATTACTTTTTGAATGAGTACATGGATGATATGCAAATTGATGATGCAGTTGAATTTGGTGGACTAGAAATCACTGAACTAAAAGGTGAACAAATCACCAAGAAGCACAATATTTTCAATGAAGAAACCAATACAACTGAATTGGTTAGTTATCAAGAAATAGCTAGTGGATGCACAGCAATTCCTTGCGTAATTGTTACACCTAGTTACTGAACTATCCGAAGATTTAGAGAAGGAGAATAATCATGAGTGATGATAAAAAAAGATTATACGATAAATACACCGTCATTAACAATGAAACTCAAAAACCGATTGACGGCGCAGCTTTCATTTTAAGACCAGATCGTGACCCTTATGCTATCGCTGCATTACAAAGGTATGCCGAACTAACCGACAATGAATTACTCGCCCAGGACATAACCGGTTGGTTAGAAGCATTAGAATTTATGGGTTCGGATATGCCTCCAGAATGTGACTATTGCGAAAGTGTAGCAAAAGTTAAATCTTCACCATTTATGGCAGATGTAGGAGCTTCCATGTGTAAACGGTGCTGGGATAATACAAGAAAAGAGTATGTTGACTCACATGGTGAAGACATAGGTGAGTTCTAGTCAACTTTTCGAAGATGTACTGAAGGAGGAAAACTTTTTGAAAAACTACAAAACATCTTATGATTATCCAAAGGCAAAGGGGCCAGCTGTTTGTCCTAAGTGCGGGTTCCATTTCGAATTACCTGCAAACTTCTGCCCAGGATGCGGGAACGAATTGGACGATTCCACCAAGCAAGGCCTTAAAAATTAAAAAAGCCAGGATCTCTCCCGGCGGTAAATTCCATGACAAGAATATTTTACCACGCGGGAGGGGTCAAGGTGAATCTAGCTTTAGAAAAAATGACTGTTGAAATTGATTTGATGCAAAACGCCACGTATATAGTAAAAGACGGCCATCTTACAGTAGTTGATACCCCACCAAAAGGGTTCGGCAAACAAGTAATTTCTTGGCAAAACGGGAAGCCATCTCATTACGAATTGAACTACTCAAATAAATTATAAGTCTACTGGAACAACCAGGGACACTGAATGGACGCTACGGCGTTTGTTTAGTGTCCTTTTTATTTTGATTGGGGGTCAAATAATGAAAGTTAGTATTCGTGAACAGTTGAAAAGCAAAAATCCTCAGAAACAAACAGCAAAGAAAAAGACGGACAAGCTATCCGAAAGCGATTTGAAATATTTAATGGGAACAAGCCGGCAAACATTAACCAGGGGAAAAGGCGGAGCTTGGAGGAATGGGCGATGATAGAACAGATTGAAATCCTATTACGTGATTATCAATGGATGCGACGAGAAGTAGACAGACTCCAGAACGCTCTCTATGGTTACTCGGCGCCTATGAGGAGTTGGGGTGTAGCTCAATATGGAATCGAAGCTGCTATGCCGAAGGGGTCATCAGGGAAAAGTAAGGCTGAGTTGGAGAAAATGGATTTGAGAGAAGAACGATTATATAAAAGACTCCTGAAATATGAAACTCGAGTGTATGCACTAGAGTGGGCAGGCGAATTGCTGGAGGACGAGAAGGAAAAGGTGGTTTATGACTGTATGCTAGACGGAATGAGTTATAGGGCTATTGCTTATCATGTTGGCTTGACTAGAAACCAAGTCAAAAAGACCAAAGATGCCATTTTGAGCCAATTGAGCCAAAAAAGCCAATTTGTGCAATTGTTGAATCTCGAAAAATTCGCATGCTAAACTTGAAGGCAGGACGGGGAGGCGGTAAACAAACTGCTTCCTCTTATTTGGATATTGGTTCACCTTCCGGTGAATATTTGCAGGAAAATAGCTTTCTTTGGCGAATTTTCAAACAGAGGGAGGTGAGCGCAAATGGAAAAGTATTATCTTAAGTTTAAAATGAACAATGGAGATGAAATTGAATTAGAGGAAGAACGAAATCAAGGACACAGTTTCATAATCTCCTTCGAGCAAAGTGGTGAATGGTATCAGTCAGGTAATAGGATTATAAATCTAAGTAACGTCAATTCAGTGGAAATTGAGACTGAAGCTCAAAGGGATTCAAGGGCAGAAGATGCTCTTAACATGGTAAATAGTCTAAAGTACTAGGAAGCATTCCTCCGGGAGTGCTTTTTCTTTTGTCCCAAAACAAACACAAATACCTGGGGGTGGCGGGTGATGTAGCATGGCTGAGAAATATGTGTTAGCCGAAAAAGATTATGTCAAAGGCATGAAGTACAAAGACATTGCCGAGAAATACGATGTCTCAATCAATACGGTCAAGTCATGGAAAAAACGATATGGCTGGAATCGTGATAGGGGTGCACCCTCAGAAAAAAGTGTGCACACAAAAAAACGTGGAGCTCCCAAAGGAAATATCAACGCTAAGGGTAATAGTGGGGGATCAGCACCAAAGGGAAACCAGAATGCTATGACTCATGGTTTCTTTTCAAAGTACCTCCCTGTCGAGACATTAGAAATAATGGATGCAATGCAGGATAGATCAGCAGCTGATTTAATCTGGGACCAGATACAGATCCAATATGCTGCCATCATCAGGTCTCAACAGATAATGTTCGTCCGAGATAAGGGCGAGATGATTAAGGAACTCAAGAAATCAAAGTATGAATTGGTTCCTGACCTTGATAAAAGAGGAGAATTTAAGCAGGTTGCTACCGAGGAAGAGTACGAATTTCAGTTTGCTTGGGACCGTCAAGCTACTTTCCTAAATGCTCAATCTAGGGCAATGGGTGAGTTTAGGAGCTTAATTAAGCAATTTAAGGAGCTGGCGTCAATGAATGACGAGAGACGTCTCAAGCTGGAGCAAATGCAAACCGGCATTAATAAGGCTAAGAAAGAGACGGAATTCATTGAAGAGCGAACCAAGTTGCTGAAGGGTGCCCAGAAGGATACCACGCTGCTTGATGCCCTGGTCGATGCTGTAAAGGGGGATAAACCATGAGCGTAACTTTCTCCGAAAAGCAGCTGAAGACCATCCGGGCTCCTTTTGACGTCACATTAGACGTCAACGAGGGAACGCCCAGGAGTGGCAAAACAACAGCGGGACATTTTCGCTATGCCTATTATCTATCCGTGACACCTGATGAAAATCACTTGATTGCGGCATATAACCAGGAGCAGGCTTATAGGCTTTTTATCGATGGGGATGGCACCGGCTTAAAGCACATATTTGGTGACTTGTGCAAAACGAAACACGATGAGTTGGGAGACCATCTGGAGGTCCATACACCTTCAGGAATCAAAAAGGTCTACTACAAGGGTGGCGGTAAGGTTGATAGCGTGAAGGTCATTACCGGTATGTCACTAGGAAGCGTTGTTTTTTGCGAAATCAACCTGCTGCACATGGATATGATCCAGGAGTGTTTCAGGCGTACATTCGCGGCAAGGATGAGATATCACCTTGCTGACCTGAACCCACCGGCTCCGAACCATCCGGTTATCGAGAAGGTGTTTGATGTCCAGAAGACCCGATGGCAGCACTGGACGATCCAGGATAATCCCATCATCAGCGAAGAGCGGAAGAAGGATATCTATGAAACTCTGAAAAAGAACCCTTATCTTCTTCAACGTGACTGGGAAGGTAAGCGGGTCATGCCTGAAGGTGTCATTTATGGCATGTTCGACATGGACAAGCACATAAAGCAAACATTGCTTGGAGAACCTTACGAAATGTATTTCACTGCTGACGGTGGGCAATCAGATGCGACATCATGCAGCTGCAATATTGTTACCAGGTATGAAGGTAAGTTCCGTCTCAACAGAGTGGCACACTATTACCATAGTGGTAAGGAGACTGGCCAAGTGAAAGCTATGTCTGTGTATGCGAAAGAGATTAAAGAATTCGTTCAATGGTGCGTGGAGAAGTTCCAGATGCGTTATTCTGAGTTCTTTGTTGACCCAGCATGTAAGTCCCTCAGGGAGGAATTAAGACTTGTAGGAGTCGCTACCAGAGGGGCAAACAATAACGCAAAGGATGTTAAAGGAACAGCCAAAGGAATTGAGGTTGGGATTGAGCGCGCCCAGAACTCCCTAACAAACGAACAATTCTTTCTGGTGGAGAATGATCAGTTTGGCCATTACCACTTCATTAAGGAAGTAGGTATGTATTGCAGGGATGACAAAGGGAAGCCGATTGATGACTTTAACCACGCCCTCGATGAATTCAGGTACAGCAACAACTATTTCTATAAACGATATGTAATTTAGGCGGTGACACCATGTTCAAAAATATTGTGGCCCGGATAAAGGCGGTGATGTATAGAATGGGTTTGATCAAAGGGGTCAAGAAGCTGGCAGAACACAAGGATATCCAGGTGAACGAGGAATTTTATAAACATATCGATGACTGGAAGGCCCTGTATAAGGGCTATTTTAGTGCTTGGCACGATATCAGCTATACAACAATCTCCGGCACCAAGAAACGGCGAATGGCAACATTGAACATGCCTAAGGTTGTTTCTCAGGAGCTTGCTACTCTTATTTTCAATGAGCGCTGCGAGATTAATATCTCAGAAACTAGCCTTTCGGAAAACATTCATAATGTCTTGAAGGATAACAATTTCATTAAGAAGTTCCAGGACTATCTGGAGTTTAAATTCGCAATGGGAGGCATGGTGATTAAGCCTTATGTCGCTGAGGATAAAATGAAGCTATCCTATGTGACAGCTGACTGCTTTGTTCCGATCAGCTGGGATCATGATAGGATTCAAGAAGCTGTATTCCCCAATGAATTCAGAAGAGGAGATAAGAAATACACACACCTTGAATGGCATGTCTGGGAAGGTGAAGAGTATGTCATTCGGAATGAGGTCTACGAGAATAAAGGCTCGGATGATTTAGGCGTTAAGGTTTCTCTTAAGCAGTTCTTCCCAAACCTCGAAGAAGAGACGAGGATAATAGGGTATAATCGCCCTGGCTTTGTCTACTTCAAGCCGAATACAGCGAACAACTTTGATCCGGCGAGCCCGTTGGGAATATCCATTTTTGCAAATGCGCTTGATACTTTGCATTCTTTGGATATTGCCTTTGATTCATATCAGAGGGAATTCAAGCTGGGTAAGAAGAGGATCCTTGTCCCTGATTCAGCCATTAAAACAGTAGTAGATCCTGAAACTGGTAAGGTAAGTCGATATTTTGACGCAGACGATGAAGTTTACCAGGCGTTTAATATGGGAGATTCAGAGGATAAGATTCACGATATCTCAGCAGAGTTAAGGGTAGAAGAACATATATCTGCTATCAACTCCTTGCTCAATCTACTAGCCATGCAAGTAGGTTTCTCCTCTGGTTCCTTTACGTTCGATGGTGACGGAGTAAAGACTGCCACCGAGGTTGTTTCTGAAAACTCTAAGACCTTCCGGACTAAGCAGAGTCATGAGAACCTGATTGAAGCAGGGATTCAGGAACTTGTAGGGGCCATTGTCCAGGTTGCAGAGCTTTACGATCTGTTCGAACGTCCAGCCAAGGATTATGAGGTTACTGTAGCCTTTGATGACTCCATAGCTGAAGACCAGAACGCTGAGATTAGTAAACAAGTTCAATTGGTGACAAACGGCCTGACATCCAAAAAGAAGTCCATTATGAAAATCCACGGATTCTCTGAGGAAGAGGCTGAACTGCTGCTGAAGGAAATTCGAGAAGACAGCGCCACGGCTACAGCTGAAGGAATTGATTTCTTTGGAATGAACCGGACGTCAGGAGGCAAGAAAAATGCAGAGGTGTCCTAATTGCAAATGGGGAGAATTTGTTCAATGCCCTTGTTGTGATTCAGCATTTTGCACCCGATGCGGCATAGACGAGGAAGATGCTGAAAGAATGCTTGAAGAGGAAGAACAGTAATGGATCCACTCCAACAGCAACAATTAGCAATGCCAACCGTGGAAGTTTTCCTTTCGATTGAAGAGCAGTTGCTTATTAATATTGCGAAACAGCTCAAAAAGCATCATTCTTTACTGGATGCTGAAAATATAGTCACTTGGCAAGCTGAGCAACTGGCCATGATGGGGGAACTTAATCGGCAAAACATCATAGCCATAGCAAAGTATTCCGGAATGGCCGTGGACGAAGTTTCAAAAGCTCTAGAACAGGCAGGTTACAGCACAGTTGAAGAGTATGAGGGAACGCTTCAGGAAGCTGTACAAGAAGGAGTGCTTTTGCAGCCGCCGAGCGTGGAAGCGAGCCAGGCTTTGCAAGATGTTTTAGCTGCTTATCAAGGACAGGCTTTGGATACATTCAACCTGATCAATACAACCCTACTGAATCAATCACAGCAAGCCTATCTAGACATTGTTAACCAATCGGTTGGCAAGGTATTAGCAGGGTCTGTTACTCCCCAGGATGTCCTAAGGGAGTTTGTCAGTAAAACGGCTTCAAAAGGTATTCCAGCCCTTATTGATAAAGCTGGTAGACGATGGTCCACAGAAGCTTACCTGAATGCTGTCATGAGGTCTACTGTGAACAATGTGGCCAATGAGATGCAGGATGCTAGAATGGATGAGTATGGAGTTGATTTGATTGAAGTGAGCTCTCACTTAGGAGCTAGACCAAAATGCGCTAAGGATCAAGGGAAGATATATTCCAGAAGTGGCTATAGCAATCGGTTTCCGTCTCTAAGCATGACGTCTTATGGTGAGCCGGACGGGTTGTTTGGCGTCAACTGCAGGCATCTAAAATATCCTTATCTTCCTGGTTACTCAATTAAAAGATTCCAACCCTACAACCAGGAAGAGAATAAGAAGGTCTATGAAGAAAGTCAACAACAGCGTTTGCTGGAAAGGCGCATCCGAACAGCAAAAAGAGAACTATATATGATGCAAGCGATGGGTGATGAGGTCGGTATTAAAATGGCCAAACAAAAAGTCAGAGAACGGCAGGCACTTGTAAGGGAGTTTATTGACGCTACCGGAAGAACACGAAATCGGGAAAGGGAGCAGGTGTATTGATGTTTGCCTCAAAAAAAGAACTAGAAGAGCTTAAAAATAAGGTGAAAGAACAAGACAACATTATAAACAATATTTCCTATCACCTTGTTCAGCTGCAGCAGGAATTGAATGAGTTGAAGACATCAAAGGAGCCTAACTATTTCGGTTAAGGCTTTTTATTTTGTCCGTTTATTCGTAGTGGACGCCATAAAGAAAACGAAAGGAAAATACCCAAATGGGAGGAATCGAGATGTTCAAAAAGTTTTATATGTTTTTTGTCTTACTGTTTTCAAAGCCGAATCAGCCGGCGAAAGCTGAAGGACTTTTACGATTGAATCTCCAACACTTTGCTGAGGGGGATCCACCACCAGCTGACCCACTAGGGACCGGAGACCCACCGCCTGCCGATCCACCTAAGTCATTCACGCAAGAAGATGTTAACAATCTTATTGCAAAAGAAACGAAAACAACTCAGGAGAAGCTTTTAAAACAACTGGGAATCGATGATTTTAAGAATGCTAAAGACGGTCTTCAAAAGTTCAAGGAGTGGCAGGAATCCCAAAAGACAGATGCTCAGAAGCAGGCAGATGCACTGAAAGCATTGGAGACTGAAAAGGGGACTCTTAGTGAGGAAAATAACTCCCTGAAAGCCCAAGTTTCAGCAATGAAGGCAGGCGTAACGGCCGAATCAGTTGAGGATGTCGTTGCCTTGGCACAGCGATTGGTAAATGACGACACTAGTATTGACCAGGCCATTTCTCAAGTTGTGGAAAAATATCCTCATTTCAAGCAGCAAGCCCAACAGCAGGAACAAGGCGGTACCCAAAAGCCTTCTTTCTCTACTGGTCAACACCAGCAAGGTACTCAAACAGAGCTGGACAAGTGGCTCTCAGCATTTAAGTAAAAATTATAAACGAAAGGTGGAAGCAAAATGCCTCCAGTAAACTATGCAACTCTTTATTTACAAGCTTTACAGCAAAAATTCACAGCCGGACTATTCTTTAACGAACTGTACAACACACCAAATAACCAACGAATTAAATGGCTCAGTGCGAAGACAATTCAAATCCCTCGCATTGACGTATCCGGCATGACCGATCATGACAGGGAGGCTGTTGGCTCGTTCTCTCGTAAGGTTGATAACAGCTGGGAAACTAAAACACTTGGCCACGATCGCGAATTCCGTACCCTTGTGGATCCGGTTGATGTGGACGAATCAAACATGGCTCTTACCATTGCGAATATCACTAGTGTTTTCAATGATGAGCAAAAGATTCCGGAAATGGACAAGTATATGGCTTCCAAGCTTTATGCTGAATTTACAGGTTACGGTCAAACTGCAGTCACTACTGCTTTGGATGACGCGGTTATCCTGGATGCGTACGATACAATGATGGAAGAAATGGATGAGGCAGAAGTACCGGCTGAAGGTCGTATTTTGTATGTCACTCCTGCTGTTAACACAATGCTGAAAAACGCCCAGAAGTTGCAGCGTTATATCCGGGTGGATAGTAATGCTGGCAGCGTTGCTCGTGGAGTCCGTTCGCTTGATGATGTCAGTATCAAAGTTGTATCTTCTGCCAGAATGAAAACTCTTTATAACTTCACAGTTGGCGCTGTAGCTGATGCAACTGGTTTCCAGATTAACATGATCTTGATTCATCCATCTGCTATTATTGCTCCACAGAAATACGAGTTCGTGGACCTAGATCAGCCTACTGCAGCAACAGGCGGCAAGTATCTCTATTTCGAGCGTAAATACTGGGATGTCTTTGTTATCGAGCGCAAGGCTCCTGGAATTAAAATTCATAGAAACGCAGTAGCAGGTTAAGAGAGGGCTTAGGCTCTCTCTAATTTCTTTTTAGGAGGAAAATAACGTGGCAAAAGTTAAAAAGGCAAACCGTGTTCTTACGGTACAAGGTAATGAGGTCGCTAGTTATCTGAAAGAAGGGTATGACCAGATTGATGAAAATGGCGAGGTGCTAAAAAGGGCAACTGGCGGCAGGAATGTTTCATTGGCGGAGCACAATAAGGTGCTAGATGAATTAGATGAATTGAAAAAGGCTTCATCTGGTGTTAATGAGATAGGAAAAGAACTTGTTGAAGAAATGAAGAAAGAAATTAAAGCTCTTAAATCTGAAAATACGAAGTTGAAAAAGGCAGTTGAAGAGCAAAAGGGTGAGTAATCATGCCTTATATTGACCAGGCATTTTATGATGATGTCTATAAGGGCGATCCGGTTAATACGGACGCCTTTTCCCGTTTTGCAGAAAGGGCGAGCGATATAATTGATCAGGTGACTAACTTTGCTCTTGTTAGTGTTGATTTTAATAATCTCCATCCTGTAATTCAAACTCATGTAAAAAAGGCCGTTGCTGCCCAGGTGGAATATCTATCGATGGCAGGTACAAATGCAGTCCATGGAGAAACCTCAGCTTCAAATGTTAGCATCGGGAACTTCAGCTATTCAGAAGGTCCAGATTTAGCTGGATTGTCACGAGAGCAGCGTAGGATAAGTCCTGCAGCGATATCCTATTTGAGGGCTACCGGACTTCTAAACAGGGGAGTGAGTGTCATTGGTTAAACCAATTCCGAGACATGTGTTGATACACACCGTCACCTATGAAGAGTTTCAACAAGGGGACGGAATCAATACAGAAGACGGCTTTAAACCTTCTGTAACCTTAATGAATGTTCGTGTACAATCCTTATCCAATATTCGACGCAACAGTACAGCAGAGGGAATTGAGTACGATGCGATTCTATTTTTTGACGTTGCTCATTCATTGTCCACTGGCTCTTTTGAGTTTGTTGAGAAGTCTAAGGTTATCTTTAACGGCAAAGTCATGTTAGTGGAAAAGGTGAATCCTGTAGTAGCAAACGAACTTCATCATTATGAGATCGGTATGAAATAGGATGTTCTCCTTTAAAACGAAAATCAACATCGATGAAAGCAAGTTGCGGGAAAAGCAAAGGTTATCCAAACAAAAGGCACAATTTGCCCTGGACACCCAGGTCCTTAAAGACAGCAACTTTTTCATCCCGAAAAGAGAAGGTTATTTGGAGAGTTCAGGCCTTCTTCATAGCATGATTGGAAAGGGTCATATCGAATGGAAGACTCCATACGCCAGACGGCTTTACTACAATCCTCAATACAATTTTTCAAAAGATACAAATCCAAACGCTCAGGGATTGTGGTTCGAAGTGGCCAAAAAAGGATCCTTAAAAGAATGGGCTGAAACAGTTGGTATCGAATACTCAAAAATCTTTAACGGGAAGTAGGTGGAGCTGTGGATTTTATAAAACAAATTTCCCAATACCTTACGGATAAGGTGGTTTTGAACGCGCCAATCACTTCACCTGTTTTAAAGAGCGATCCAAGTTCAGTCGCTATCCGTGAGACACCTTCTTCTGTTTCCAGTCGATATCTGAATACTGGTAAATCAGTAGATTTCCAGTTTCAGATTTTAGTTAAGGATCCAGGGATTATTAAAGCGAGAGATACAATAAACGGCATCACCAAAGCCCTTGATGGGATTTTATCAGGAACAGTATCCAGCGGCGACGATAGTTTTTCGATGACTAAATGCGAATGTTATTCGTTTCCTAGTTGGGTTGAGACAAACGAACGAAATGAACACATATTTACGGCTTTATTTACAGCCGAATTAGAGCAAGGAGGGAAATAGAAATGTTTGAATTGATGAACGCTCACTCATTCAAAATCAAAACAGGAACAGATACAACTGCTGGTACTGACATCATGTCTGCTATTGCAAAAGGAATTACAAATGTCGAGCCAAGCAATAATGAAGAGCTCTCTCAGGACAAATACCTAGATGGCGATGGGTATGGAGAAACAGATGTAATCGGCGCTCAAACAGTTTTAGCCTTTACTGGACATCGTTTTTACGGTGATGCTGCTCAAGACTATATCTTTAGCAAAATACTAGATTTGGGTGCTTCCAGAAGGACAACATTTGAATGGGTAGAGCCAGACGGGGGAACATTCAATGGCGCTTGTACCATTGCCAATATTTCAGGTCCATCAGGGTCTGCTGGTGCTAAGGGTGAAATTTCATTCGAAATTCACTTCAACGGTAAGCCAGCCTACACTCCTCCTGCACCATAAAAATATCTAGGGCCGTATATTCAGCCCTTTTTTAGTATGAAAGGATGATAACATGAGAAAGTTTGAGTTTAAGAAATCCTATGAAGAAATTGAAATCGCAGATAAGGTGTATCAAGTCAGATTAAAAGATGAAGATCGCAAGAAATATAGCCAACAGTTGAAGAAGTTCTATGACCTGGTTAACAAAGTGAACAAAACGGATACGGACAGCTTAACTCTTGAAGGAGCACAGGAACTTGAGGATGAGTTTAAAAACATAACTCTTGAAACCTTGGACGTATTATTTGGTGAAGATGCTGGTCAAGATTTATACAAGGCTGCAGAGGAGCAGACGGAGGAATTGATTCCGATCGTTTTCGCGGTTGCTGAAATCATCAATGAACGTAGGCAGGAGAAGTTTAGTAAGTACACCAAAAAGAAAAAAGTGAAGTGATATGGACTTCCTTCTGACAATGCCATTTGACGGGGACTTTTTTGAATTCAAAGGAGAGGTCCTCAATGTTGATATGGCATTTGACAACATACTTTTGCTCTTTGAAATGTTCGATGATGAGGAAATTGAGGATCATGAAAAAGTGTTTCTCACCTTCCAAATGCTAATATTTGAACATGAGCACTTAAAGTTCGATACCTACGAAGAAGCCTACGAATTGTTCAAGTATCTATTGAGGGAATTCCTTAATATTGATTTGGACAATCAAAGTGGTGACGGACAATCGAAAGTGAAAATGTACGATTATCAAAAAGACGCTGAGTTGATTTATGCGTCTTTTTTTGCTGTCTATAACATGGATCTTGCTCAACAACAAGGAAAGCTTCACTGGAAGAAGTTCCAGGCGTTGTTGACTCACTTGGATGATAATTCTCCCTTCAAAAAAGTGATTGGTTATCGCGTGATGAAGGTTCCTAGCGAGAAAGAATCCTCAAAAGATTACAGGCAGCATGTATTGAAAATGAAATCATTATATTCACTTGACGACGGACCGCAGGATGCTACCAGTGTCTTTGATTCACTCGCAAACTCCTTCAAACACCAAAAGGATGGAGGTGAGGGCTAGTGGCTGACGGGAAAGTTATAATTGATTCCAAAATAGATGACTCCGGGGTTACCAGGGGAATTAGGGCGATTAAGGCAAAGTTGGCCGTTCTCAACCATAGCTTGTTGAAGACGGCTGCACTAGGATCAGCAGTATCCCTCTCGACATCTCTCGTTCCTGCAATTGCTGCTGCCTCTGCTGCGACATTAGCATTGGGGGCTTCATTTGGAGCAGTGGGTGCCGGAGTAGTAGCATTTGGTGCAGTGGTCGTTGGAGTATTGGGGCAAGTTTTTGAAGCTGCTGATCAAGTTGCACAGTTAGAAGAAAAGATAGCGAATGCTTCTTCTGCAAAGGAAAGAATAGCTGCTCAAAAGGAACTAGCAAATTACTATAAGCAAATGAGTGATGCACAACGGTATGCACTCGAAGAGTTACAAAGTTTCAAAGCGTTCTGGAAGGACTTCACCAAGCAATTTGAAGAGCCAGTACTTAACTCATTCGGTCTTTCGTTGCATATTGTTCAAGAACTGCTAAAAGGGTTAGCTCCTACCATTTCAAATGTAGCTGATGTTATAGAGAGCTTGCTTGAATCAATGGATCAAGACATAAGTAACGGTGGTCTGGCAAGGTTCTTTGAGTGGCTTGAAACGAATGCGGCAGAAGCTCTGTATAATTTCGCTCGAATATTCGGTAATGTGTTTGCTGGTGTCTTTGAACTCATGATGGCTTTTGCTCCTTTAGGTGCATCGATGGAGGAAGGGCTTTTAGGCTTAACTGAAAGATTTAAGGAGTGGGCAAAATCCTTAAGTGCTTCAGAAGCCTTCCAGAAGTTTGTAGATTATGCAACAAGGAACGGACCAGTACTTCTGTCAGTACTCGGAAACATTGTTGAAGCAGTAATTGAATTTGGAAAAGTATTGTCCCCGTTTGGTCAGGTAGCGCTTGACGTCTTGGATATTTTGACATCGCTTTTAACTGGAGACCTAATAGGGGCTTCTGAAGCTTTTAGCAGGGCTTTTGGGGCTGGTACACTTGCGGCTGTGATATCTTTCTTTGATTCTCTTAAATCAGGTATAGAAGATTCGCAAATATCATTGGATACGATAAAAGAATTTATAACTGTGTTTGCAGAGTCAACTATTGAACGTTTCAAGATGATGGCTGATTTCATTATTTCTGCTTTTACCATTATCTGGTCCTACCTTCAACCGTTAGTAATGGACATCCTAGCATTTCTTCAGGAAAAGCTTCAACAAATCACCCAGTTCTGGAAAGAAAACGGCGAACAAATCATGCAAGCCGTAGAAAATGCCTTTAATTTTATTCTTCAGGTCATTGAATTTATCATGCCTGCAGTCATGTTCATTATTGAGGGAATTTGGAGTGCAATCAAGAATGTGATCAATGGCGCCTTAAACATTATCATGGGTTTGTTAAAGATCTTTGCAGGACTTTTCACTGGTGATTGGGACAAGATGTGGGAAGGCGTTAAGCAAATGCTTTCCGGAGCCGTTGAGGCAATTTGGGGACTCTTACAGCTTGGATTCCTTGGTAAGATATTTAAGGTTGTAAAAACATTTGGAACCCGAGCAGTAGAAAGCTTTCAAATCATGGTAAAGGGAGTAAGGCAATGGATTGATGACTTACTTGCCGGAGCATCAGCAAAATTCTCTAGTATTGCTGAGAAAATCATGACCCCCATAAATAACGCCAAAAATAAGGTCATTGGTTATATCGAAGATCTTTACCTGAAGGCTTTATATAAATGGGATGATTTAAGTAAAGCAGCCAAAACAAAGTTTGATGGCATAAGAGATAAAATCATGAAGCCTATAAGAGAGGCAAAAGACAAAATCAAAGGATTTATAGATGAAATCAAAGGATTCTTTGAAAATCTAAAGTTAAAAATTCCAAAACCACAAATCCCTAAGTTATCTGTTTCGGGAAGTCTGGATTTAAACCCAGTAGGTGGAATGAGCGTACCTAAAATCGGTTTTGATGGATGGTTTGCAGATGGTGCGGTATTCCCTTCAGGAAGTCCGAGGCTCATTGGTATAGGAGATAACACCAAGTATCAAGAGGCAGCCTTACCTTTATCTCCATCTGTACTTGGCATGATCGGAAAGAAAATTGCTGACACGATGCCAGGTGGAAGAAATGATCAACCAATCGAAATCACGATTCATAATGTCAACGAGCTAGATGGTAGAGAGCTTTCTCGATCCACATACAAGTATGATATGGAATTTCAAGAATTGGATAGGAGGTAACCAGGATGAGTTTTATGTTTAACGGGCAGCGACGTTCCTACTTAAAAGCCACCAGGGGTTCGACTCGTCCTGCGTGGGCTCCTGTAACCAGAAACCTTCGGAAAGTGCCAGGGAGACCTGGAGCTTATCCTGAGAGTACAGAAGTTGAACCTGTCATCATTCCGGTAAACATAAGGGTAGAACGAACGGCCGATTTAGACCTGAACAAGGTGAAAGAGGACCTAGCAGCATGGCTTATTACCGAGAATGCTGAGGGGCTTATCTTTGATAATGAGCCTGACCGAACTCTCTATGCAATGGTTGACGGCGGCTTGGATTTAAGGGAATTCGTGGAAACAGGGCGAGGATCATTCAATTTCCTCTGTCCAGACCCATACAAATACGGACCGTTAAAAACGATTCCGGCTATTACAGATTTAGCAGCGCCAGTTGTGTTAAGAAACGATGGCACAGTAGATGCTAAACCAAATATAAAAGTTACACTGAAACAGCCTACCACTTATCTGGATATCATCGGTGAAAATGATTATATGAGGATTGGCCGTCCTATCGATATTGATAAGGCTGCAGTCGCTGAAAAAGAGATAATCCTGCATGATACGATGTCAACGATGACCGCTTGGGGAGACGCTGCCAATACAGACATCGATGGCGGTACAGTAACTGGAACAATGGCAAGTGATGGAGCCAAGTTTTATGCTTCGTCATTTGGTACCGGCACCAGTTGGCATGGTCCGGCTAAGATTAAATCCCTTGGTCAGGAGCTGGTAGACTTTGAGGTAGCATTGCAGCCTATCCTTGATAACGATGACCTTTCAAAGGTAGGGCGAATTGAACTTTACTTGCTTGATGTCAATAAAAAGGCTGTAGCCAAACTGGCTATCAAAGACATTTCAAAAGGACAGGGTGGGAACATCGTTGAAATAAGAGTAGGCGATAACCTCGTTAATACCTTCTTAATCAACGAGTACGGAACCAATTGGAACACATGGCACAACTTTAACGGCTTGCTGCAGTTGACCAAGAAAGGCAACAAATGGACTTCGTATGTATGTAAGTTTATTAACGGTCAGGCTGATCAGAGAACGGCAAGAAAGCTAGCGGAATGGATTGATCTAGATAACCAATTCACTCGTAAGCTTGCACATGTTGTCGTCCACATCGGGGCAAATGGCACCTCCACACCATCCCAAATGAGTATCCAGGATTTAAAGGTGCTCAAGCTGAATCAGCTAACAGAAAGCCAGATTCCATACATCGGAGTAGCTGGTGATGTGTTTGAATTTGATTACGCACGTAGCGTAATACTGAAAAACGGAGAATTTTTTTATAAGAAAGATTTTGGTGCTCGCTTCTTTGGACTAAAGCCAGGTGACAACCCGGTTGTTTTCAGCCCTCCTGAAGTGATTGGACAAGTTGAAGCAGAATGGAAGCCACCGTATCGATGATCCATATACTCCATCATCAGAAAGATGAAATCATTAATTGGATTAATCATGTGAAGTCTGATAATCATGAAAACTCAATAGAGAATGATGAAAAGTATAACTTCATAGTTTCTGTGGATGAATCTGGTGCAGCTGATGTAGGAAGCCGATCGCGAATACTTATCCCAGGAGAAGAAGGAGATTACCGGGAGTTTATTGTCGATTATACATTCGAGCGCACGGCCTATATGGAAAAAGAGGTTTACACCAAAGGCTCATTCATCGATATCCGTAAATCCAAAATCATTTCTCCACAGGTACTTGACGGTCAAACCATCCAGACAGCTGGAGGCATGGTCCTCAGCGGGCTCGAATGGGAAGTTGGCATCGTTGAGTATAGCGGTATCAGAAAATGGGTTATCGAGAAGCATCTGGACGCATATGAAGCATTGAAGGCCATCGCTGAGTTATTCGACTGCGAATTACGTTTCAGGGTGACGGTAGACGGTGACCAGATTACTGGCCGTTATGTGGACTTCATTAAGAAACAAGGGCTGAATCGCGGCAAGGAAACCGTGTTCGGCAAAGATCTCATTGGTATAATTCGAAAAGTCTATTCAGACCGAATTGTTACTGCTTTACATTGTTTAGGACCAGAAAGGCAGGACGGAACCAGGCTAGAGGTTGTCGTTACAGATGACGCGGCATTCCAAAACTGGAATCGTAAAGGAAAGCATTTAATTGAGTTGTACGAGCCAGAATCAACCGATCAGGATATGACTCTTGAAAGACTAACACAGCTGGGCGAGATAGAGCTGAAGAAACGGATAGCGGCAGCCATTGAATACGAGGTGGAGGCAGCAAGTCTCGAGCACATCTTTGGATATGAACATGAGATTACCAGACTTGGAGATTCAGTGAAAATTAAAGATGAACATTTCAACCCTCCTATGTACTTGGATTCGAGGGTTATTTTCGTTGATCGCTCGGTTTTCAATAAGGCGAAAAAGTCCTATAAGCTTGGGGAAGTCATCGAGTATAAAAAAGAAGATGTCATGAAGACGTGGCGAGAGCTGCAGGCACTCTACGCGACTAAGGTAATCAAGTCACCGACTGCCCCTCCAGGAAAGCCGAATATCATCTGGATCAAGACAGGCGGAACTGTCGAAATTGCTCATACTTGGGATGCTGAACTAAATGAATGGGTACCAACAGGTGGAAGTTTATATAACTGGGTTATGTACTCGGATGATGCCTCAGGGAATGGTATTTCAAGCTCACCTGCGGGAAAAGAATATATCGGCTTTGCCTACAATAAGGAAGAAGAAACACCATCTTTGAATCCTGGTGAATATGCCTGGTCTAAGCTTCAAGGTGATCAGGGGGTACCTGGGCCTCCAGGGGATGATGGACAAACACCGTACTTCCATACTGCGTGGGCAGACAGCGCAGACGGAACGGTTAACTTCTCAACGACAACAGCAGGAACTCGCGCTTACATCGGAACCTATTCTGATTTCACTTCGGCTGACTCGACGTCCCCTGCTAAATATAAGTGGGCTAAGATTCAAGGGTCAAAAGGGAATGATGGTTATACGCCGGTAAAGGGTGTTGACTATTTCGACGGGAAAGATGGACAGAATGGGGTCTCAAGTTATCTGCATATCCGATACAGTCAAAGTGCGGACGGTAGTTCAATGACTACAGATCCATCGGGAGCGAAATATATTGGTGTTGCAACAACATCTACATCTGCAGCACCAACAGCCAATACTTCATATCGATGGAGTTTAATTAAAGGTGACCAAGGATTACCTGGGGAAACAGGATCAGATGGTAAGACTAGCTACCTTCATATAAAGTACTCGAATGATGGGGGAGCAACCTTTACTGCTAATAATGGGGAAACAGTTGGAGCCTGGATAGGAACTTATGTGGACTTCATTCAGGCTGACAGTATGAGTGTTTCTGCTTATACCTGGAATAAGGTGAAAGGAGAGAAAGGGGACACTGGAAGTCAAGGTGTACCAGGTCCGGCCGGTAAGGACGGTCAATCTCTTTACACCTGGGTTAAATACGCTGATACTTCAACAGGTGGAGGTATAAGTGATAGTCCAACAGGTAAGAAGTATATGGGTATCGCGGTTAATAAGACGAGCTCAACGGAATCGACGAATGCTGCAGATTACACTTGGGCGAAAATTGAAGGTGATCAGGGGATTCCTGGACCAGCCGGTTCTGATGGTGTAACGACATATACGTGGGTTAAATACGCTGATGACAATCTAGGAAACGGCATGAGCGACTCGCCAGACGGAAAGCGATATTTAGGGTTAGCGTACAATAAGACGACGGCTTCCGAAAGCACGAACAAGGCGGATTACTCGTGGAGTCCATTGTATGACAACGTAAAGGTTGGCGGAAGAAACTTATTGCTTAATTCTGCGCAATTAGTACAGAATGCAAAGTATGACATTGCTCAGTACACACTGAGTGAGTCGGTAGCTAACGGGGATAAAGTCACCTTTACGCTAAAAGGACAGTTAGCAGCCACTAAGTCTTCTTTTAGACTATATAATAGCGGAGGATCGGTACCCTTAGCCACTCTTCAGTCGATAGGTGGAGGGCTATACCAAGCTACTTTTGACTGGGTGGTAGGTAGCTCTGCAAACAGAGAAGTCTGGATTTATACGTTTTTAAGCACTCAATCCGGTACATCTACTATTGAATGGGTAAAGCTTGAGAAAGGGAACGTAGCAACCGACTGGACACCGGCACCTGAGGATGTAGACAAAGCGATTTCTGACGTCGATACGAAAGCCACTAACGCTCAGACTGCGGCTAATAACGCAAAGTCCACGGCAGACGGCAAAAACACATTATTTCGACAATCAACTCAACCTTCAACTTCCGGACGTAAAGTAGGCGATCTATGGTTCGACACTGCAAACGGTAATCGCATGTATGTGTGGACTGGTAGCTGGACGTTAACAAAGCTCGATTATCAGGCCCTGGCTGTTGGTAAGCTTTCTGCTATCAGTGCTGACTTAGGTGATGTGACAACTGGAAACCTATCCGGTGTAAGAATAGTGGTATCAGACGACATTTACAACACTGTCACAATTGATAATGGTATCGTTGAGTCAAAGTACTACACTCCGGCGGGCGAGCAGCGAAAGTCGACGCTTAAGGACGGCTACATTAACTTCGACTACCAGTCCGATTACGTTGCACCTCGGTCGGGTTCTGTCGGCATTGAGATTGGCGGAAGTATGGGAATTAGAGGAGTCAGTCCTGTTGAAGTGAAATCAACTGGGTCATTCGTGGAAGTCAAGTCGGATACAGACGAAGTCAAGATCAATGGCAAAACGGTAGTTGGTCTATACAACAACGGGTTTAAGAGAGCTGAAGTCTTTAACAACGGCATACGTCTCATAGGGGATAATTTCCTTTCGACTGCCGACCGTACATGGATTGCACCAACGCTGTTAAATGGTGTAACAAATATGGGCGGAGGTTATAGAACAGCTGGTTACTACAAAGACGCGCAAGGCTTAGTTCGTATCCGAGCGTTCCTCCAAGGAGTTGCAGATGGAAAGCACCTTTTCACCTTACCGGCAGGGTTTCGTCCATCAGAAATGGAGACATTCATTTGCTGGACTAATAACTCTGTAGGAAGCGGACGAATCACCATATACCCTGATGGAAGAGTTGTAGCAACCATTTCAGGAAATTGGCTTGCTTTATCACCTCCACCTTTCATGGCTGAAATCTAATTGGGGAGTTGACACTATGTATTTTGAAGCTAATAAAATTGATGCGAACGGATTCATTGTAGATCCCGTGATTGTATTACCAACAGATGTTTTACAAAGTGATATAATCACTAATCCTGTTCCGGAAGGACTTTACAAGCCAAAATGGACCGGCACAGAATGGACTGAAGGGGCAACTGATGAATATAAATATTCGGTTGATCATCCACAGAAGGAACCTACTGAAATGGAAATCCTAAAGCAGGAAAACACTTTACTGAAAGCACAAATACAAGCAGCTACTGATAGATCGGACTTTCATGAGGAACTAATCGCTGAAATGGCGATGATGTTTTATCCATGAAGGTTCGTTTTTTATTATTAAAATACTATTTTAGGAGATGAAGATATGATGGCATTATTTTTTGCGCAGCGAGTGATTTTGGGAAAGACAGCCTTCCAGGATGTGCCGGATTCACTAAAACCTGCTGTATACGAACACTTGAAAGATAGTGGCGTGGAGTATTTAGCTGGTGATTATCAGCCGACGGTTAACTAAAATTATAACTTTCATCTGAAAGGGGAAAGAGAATGTTTATTACTTTTGAAGAACTTAGGATTGTACATGCATACTTATTTGGAGCCGTGAAGTTTCTGGATCTGCTGGTCATACTAATGGTCGTTGATATATTCACTGGAGTGCTCAAAGCTATTAAGGAAAAACGATTAAGGAGTCGAAGCGCCCTTTACGGTTATGCAAGAAAAGTCGGGGTGTTTTTGATCATCATCCTGGCAAATGTTATCGATGTAATATTGGGATTAAATGGGGCAGTGGCATTTATCACGGTCCTTTTTTATATTGCAAATGAGGGATTGTCTATTATTGAAAACCTTGCTCAGATTGGCGTTAAAGTACCTTCAGTGATTGCAGATAAGCTTCATGTCATTCAAGCGGATAGTGAGAAAGCAGATGAAAAGAAGCTGTCCTAAAGGGCAGCTTTTCACTTTGAAAGGAGAGAATTCACATGAATGAAGAGCTCCATAATGACTTCGGTCACGGGAAGAACACCTATCCCCCAAGCAAAGGTGTGCCAGGACTTCCTGAATTCGAATTCAACAGTGCCGTTGGCAGAGAAACAAAGAGATTGCTTGAGGGCATAATGACAACTTATGAAGCGCAGCCTTTCAATGGAAATGATGTGCCTCTGAGAACCAGAACCAACTTTTATAACGCTCGGTATGCCAGAAATAAAAAAGCCATTGGTATTTCAGATCACGCGAATGCGAATGGAAAGAAATCCGTTCGTGGGTTCGGTGTCTTTTATTGGCATTCCAGTTCAGAAGCAAAGAAGCTTGCACAGATCATTCTGGATGAGTACAAGAAGGAGTTTCCTGATCGCGAGAAGTATCCGATTTGGGGTGACGGGTTATTTGCCTCAGAGCCAGGTGAATGGACAGACCTCCACATGTGCCGGGAAACAAAAGGAATATTTGTTTTAGTCGAATGGGAATTCATGACTAATCCTGAATCATATAAGCTTTTGAAATCAGATGATTATCGAAAACGCTGTGCGCTGGTCAAAGCCAGGTCTGCTTGTCGTTGGTACGGTATCCCGTTTGATAAGCCAGCTGCAAAACCTGCTGCTAAACCAGCACCAAAACCAAAGGAGGAAGATGACATGTTGGAAAAAGCAATTGTTGTTTTTGGAATGGATGATTTCCCTGCAGCCAAAAGATTAGCAAAAAAGATTAAAGCCCCTATTTATGTTCGTGATGGATTACCTGCCGGAAGACTTGCTAAAGAAGTGTATGTTGTAGGCGGGGATGAAAAAGGTTTAAAGGGCGATAAATTTGTAATCCTGTCTGGTTCCGATCTGTTCGAAACTTCTAATGCTGTTGGAGAGTTTCTGAAGAAATAATGAATATACTAAATGATTTCATTCACCTAACACAAGGTGAGTTGCTAATTAAATACTGGTGGTTATGGGTGACAATCTTGACTGCCTGGTTAATATTAGTTTGTAAAAAATAATATATTGTCTAGCTGTATGCTTAAATGGTACGCTAATACTGAGTTTTGGCGAATTCATAAGTGTAGCAAGATAAAAGCCCTTCTCATTATCTGGGAGGGGCTTTTTTTTATGTTTACTAAACGAACATTTGTTCGTATAATAAAGAAAAGGAGGTCTTATCGATGAAAGGTATGTTAGAAAGAGCGCGGGAATCAGGTGATACATATGAAATGATTTATCAGTCCAATGATGGTGTGTTATCCCAAAGAAAAGTTAAGATTTTGTCTGTAAACGAATTGACCATAAAGGCTTATTGCTACCTGAAACAGCAACCCAGGATTTTCAGCCTCGCTAATATCCTTTCGATCGAGCCAGTTCGACCATCAAGGAAGGGAGCATGACCATGTATTACAACTTTAGACGTCCATCAAGGGCTGAACGCGTGATGGCTCAAGAGGAAGAGATTTTATTAATAATTAAAGATTATTATAGTAAGAAGGGGTATTCACCCACCGTACGGGAAATCGCTAAGAAGTCCCAAGTAAGCTCCACAAGTACTGTGCTTCGGTATTTAAACCGGTTACAGGATAAAGGAAAGATTTCATGGGAAACCAAAATGCCAAGAACTATTAAAGTGAATACAAATATCATTTGAAAATAAAACAATATGAAAAAATATGGACATTTTCCAGTATTTTTTTGTTAATATTTGCTCATTTTTGTTCATTTTTGTACATTTGGTGATATATTATGTATGTACAGAGTATGCACGAATACTATTTTGTTTATTCTAAAAGAAACGAATATTCGGAAAAAAAGGGGGTTAGGGTCATGACATATCCATTATCTGATGTGATAAAATGGTTTCTTTCTCAAGAATCCATGTCACCAAAGAAGCTCCAGAAACTACTTTATTACTCATATGCCTGGTTTTTGACCCTTCAAAACGAATCAAGCGACGAGTTGGATAACAAGCTATTCGATGCTGAATTTGAAGCATGGGTACACGGACCGGTTATCTATAGTGTCTACGATCAGTATCGTCACAAAGGTTATCAACCCATAGAAAGATATGAAGGAGAAATTCCTGTTTTCGACGAAGAAACACACGACGTACTTGAACAGGTCTGGAACGTATACGGTGGTTATACGGGAAATGAATTGGAATCTATTACTCACCAGGAATCTCCTTGGTTAAATGCTAGATCAGGATATTCTCCACTCGATCGATGTAACGAAGTGATATCAGATGAAGATATGTTTAACTGTTATGTAGAGCGACTGGAAGACTAGATATGGGCAAAAGGGGAAAAGTTACGAATACAGTACAAAAGAAAAAGGGTATTACGAATCCCGTCCATCCAGAAGGGATAAGTAATACCTTATCTTTTGATTTCTCATATTCTAATTGGCTTAAATGTGTGAACAACAAGGATTTTACCAACAAATTAAAAGACGAAGCGCAGTTCGCAAGTTACTTTTTTGAGATATTCCAGAATATATTGCCGACAGTTCAAAAGAATTGGGATATCATAAAGTTAAATCAAAAGAAACAATTCCCCCACTGCCATACTCTGGCGAAAGGGAAAATAGAAACAGCCGAAAAGGTAATAAGGGAAATACACGGGAGACCATTATTGGACAAGGATGATAACACATTGAATTATTGGCAGCTCGGTTTAACCCAGTCAATTCGAGTGGTAGCTGTCTATAATCAAGAAAGAAATCTGATCTTCCCTGTGTTTGTGGATTATCACCATTTACTTCATGAGAGTATTAAATACAATCAAAAGGATTATGATAATTACGGATTTTGTCCAGTTTGCAAATATAGTAAATCAATAGTTTATTAAAATCGTATGCGCTCTGCTTCCAGCAGAGCTTTTTATTTTCCCAAGCGCTTGGGAATTTACATATCCCAAAAATCCTTATAATCCACATGGCCGTCATATCTTTTCAACGCTTTAACAATCTTCTTTGCAACTCCAAGCGTCGGCTCGCTTTCGTCTGGATCACACAATCGACTAATCGTACTCTTGCTGACTCCACTTTCCTTAGCCACTTCCTTTTGAGTAATCGAATGCTTATCCAGGTACTTGCCGAATTTAGATCTCTTTTTTCCGAGTCCGAACAATGCTAACCCCTCCTAAACCGTATCTGTCAAAAGCTTGGTCAGATTTCCCTTTTCTTAAACATTCTCCAATAAATTAAATTTTATCCAATCCGTTGGAATATTGGACAAGCAGGACCCAATATTCTTTATCAAGGACGTCACAAGACGCCTAAAAGGAGGCAGTGAAATGTATAGACCTACCGTACGTTATGCAGATTGTTATCAACAATATGTGGATGAGATATTTCTATCCACAACCCTTGATCGGAACCAAATCATCAGAGCAGCGTTATTCACAGCTGCGCACTCGGAAGAATTTTTAAAGTTGATGAAGCAAAACCAAAAAGCTGACGTCCCTCTTCCCTCCCCTTTATGGGAGCTGGATAATACTCCGTTATGGAGGGAGCAATCACCTAAAACAAAAGGAGAGGAGAGGGACGTCAATGATCATGATGACCGAAAGGGAGAAGTTGAGGATTATAGCCGAGTTGTTAAGTCAGGAACCTACATCACCAATATCGAGGGACGTCACCACCAGGTCCAGGGATCAGAAAGGTCGGTTCCAGAAAGAATCAAGACGACAGGAGAAATCAAAATACGGATCGGTTAGGGAGATTAAATTAAAAAAGGTGAGGGGAAGCTACGGCACATTTATAGTGAAAACAAGAATTCTGTCTGAAGAGGATTTAGCATATCTCTATGGGATGGCAGGAGTGATTTTATTGGCCATCATTTTTTGACCACACGACCACGCACCTGACCACATTTTCACCATTTTAGAACATACATTCGTAGAGGGCGATTCCATTTAATTAACTGGAACGCCCTCTTATTTTTACATTATAAATTTTTATAGAAGATTATAAAATCACCTCTTCATACGACACATTGTGAAGCTGTCGCGAAAATTGAACTTGCATAAAATTGAGAGCCTTGTCCTTTCGCGGATAAGGCTTTTTTATAGCCATATTACACTGATTGAAATGATATATGCTTCCTGAATGAGACGCATGAACCGTCCCTATTTGTTCTTTGTTATTAAAATGCATGTACTGCCTTTTTGTGTTATTTCTAAATACTTTGTCCTATACAATCAGCGCTATGATAGGCAATTTATTGTTTTTAGAGACTATATTTTTTTATATGTGGGTGCGTTAATTTCTAGTAAACAACGTCAATCAATTCAACAAAAAATTGCTTTATTCTAATTGAAGGTCATAACATGCAAGAGTTAACATAGGAAAATAAAGTTATCCTGAAACAATTATAAGCTGGCTTCCGTCTAAAGGATGCAAAATTACAGAACAACACGGGAAAGAGGGGGAGTTGTGGAAAAAGATACAAGAGAGAATCTATTGGAAGAAATAATGATAGAGCATGGAAGTGATTTGGTGCGTCTAGCATTTAGTTATGTGAAAGATAAGGAAACAGCAAAGGATATGGTTCAGAACACCTTCATTAAATGTTATGAATATCTAGATGAGTTTCGTTATGAGTCCTCAATAAAAACTTGGTTATATAGAATCACAATTAATCAGTGTAAAGATTATTTAGGAAGCTGGCATTATAGAAAAGTTCATGCTAAGAGTGTTATAGAAAATGCTATTACATCTTTTTTTCCTTCACCAGAAGACAAGATTATCAAGGATTCAGAACAAAAGAAGGTGAAAGGTTTTATTTTTTCTTTGCCAAGTAATTATCGGGAAGTTATCTTTTTGTATTACTACGAGTCTTTAACAATTGACGAAATAGCTGAAGTAACACAAATGAATCCTAATACAGTTAAAACAAGGTTAAGAAGGGCAAAGCAAAGGTTAAAGTTGTTAATTGAGGAGGCGAATGTTTATGGTTGACAAGTTTAATAAAGAATTATTTACTTCTTTGGAAGATGAAGATCTAACCTTTACTCAAGAAGACAGGAAAGAAACCTTCAAGAAAATCAAGAGAAGGAATGATAAAAAAAAGATAAGCAAATTCTCCATTGTCTATTTGAGTAAACAATATATAGGGCCAGTATTAGGTACGGTAATGGTATTTCTCTTAGCAATTGGCTTATTTTTACCGAATCTTTTTTCAGGCAATGACACAAGTATGTCCAATCCAGATTTAAAGCAGGCAATTCAACAGAAGGATTATTCATTTTCAGCATTAGTAATGGGCAAGGACTCTACTAGTCATAGAAGTAATATCAATATTTTGCTTACCTATAATGGTAGTGAAAAAAGTATAAAGTTAGTTCCAATTCCTCGAGATACATATGTTGAGATTTTTAATTCTGAAGAAAAAATGATTGGTAAGGATAAGTTGATGCATGCTATTGCTTTAAACCGCCAACCTGAACAAGTCTTGATAACAGTGTCAAATCTATTTAATATTTCTGTTGATTATTACTCAGTTATTGCAGAAGAAGATATATACCGAGATTTAGGAATTAGAGTGGATGGTAAGGATGAAAGTATCCTGGTTAATGAAGTTGGAAATTCACTTGAAGAACGATCATCCTTTTCAAAAATAAAAAAACTCTTAAAAGAAAGTGAAACTAATATTCCAATTGATATACTTAATGAAATGCAGGGTAGTGATTCTGATTCCATTCAGGTAATCGATATGAATAAGGGGCTAAAAGAAAAGGTTATTAACGGTATCTATTATGTAGAGATTAATCAAAAACTTTTAGAAAAAACGTCTACTACTTTAAAACAGCATTTGGGCGATAAATAGTGAAATGAACTACTTCAGTAAGATAGAGAGGCTTAAATATGGGGAAACACACAAGAGTACAACAAAAGAATGGGAAAAAGGCTTATAAGGTATCATTTCTGATCATAATAACTCTGGCTCTTTGTGCAGGTATTTATTTGCTTTATGTATACAATCACGTAAAAGATACTGTAGATAAAAGCATCCAAGAGACTATTAAAAGTATTGATAATAACCCAGAAAAAATTAAAGAAGGACAAGAATCCCTTAATATTCTATTAATGGGGGTAGATGAGAGAACCAATGATATTGGACGGGCTGATACTTTAGTGATATTATCCTTAAATCCAAAAAATGACAGTATGCAATTAATTAGTATACCACGAGATACCTTAACACCAATCTATGGAAAAGAGGTTGAAGATAAAATAAATCATTCTTACGTTCATGGTTATACAATTAATAATAGTAAGGCAGAAGGAATTAATACTTCAGTTGCTACTGTTGAAAACCTTTTGAATATAGAGTTAGATTATTACGTGATGATGAACATGGAAGGGCTACCAGATTTAGTAGATGCAGTAGGCGGTATAACTGTAGATAATCCTTTAGAGTGGTATGACGAAGGTTACTACAAAAAAGGATATCATTATGAAAAAGGTAATATATCACTCAATGGACCACAAGCAATTGGTTATGGAAGGATGAGAAAAGAAGATCCGGAAAATGACTTTGGACGCAATAAAAGACAGCGTTTAGTTATTCAAGGTATAGTTGACAAGGGAGCGAGTGTTGGATCTATCACCCGTATTGAATCTATTTTAAATACATTAGGGAATAATTTGAAAACTAACCTGACATTTAAGGAAATGAAAAGTTTATATAAAAAATATCGTGATACAAGAGAAAACTCGATCAGTTATCAAATTGATGGTGTAAGTCAGGAAATAAATGGTGTGTGGTATGTAGTAGTTTCAGAGGAAGAGCGTCAAAAAGTTCACGAGATGATTTCTGAATTTAATAATAAAGAATAATACACTGTAGTTTTGTTTTATTATGAATGGGAGCTTAATAGAAACCATTGAAAAAGTCTGCTTTAAGAAGTTGTCAGTTTTGGAGAACTTTTAAGGGTATTCTAGTGGAGGATTAACGAATTTTCGAAGGTGAACATTATTTAAATCTGTACATAAAGGATGGTTAAAATATGAAGGGCACCCCTTTTATTGTTCTAATGATGGCTTTACTGGTCATGGTTGGAGACTGCTCACAGACTGAAGTGAAGAATGATCTGTCACCAGCAAACGAGGAAGAAAATCAAACTGCTTCTCCTGACTTAGATGATGACAATGGAGAGGAAGCGCAACCGTCTGAAACAGATAGTGCTTCAGATGAACAACTCTCAGAAAATATGAATATTGACGAATACCTGAATGCGCACTATAAAATTGATGGAACGCATTATGAAACGGACGTATGGGAAAGCGACTCAGGAATGACGAATTATACAGTTAAATTGCTGCCAGATACGGAAGAGTACAGTCAGGAGATCAACGAAAAATTTCAGAATGGACATATGAAGAGTTATGAAGAAACTGAAATGATGTTCGATATGGCGAAACAAATCATGGATGAATTGCCTGAAGTTAAAAATAAGAGTCGCGTGGATTCAGTCAGTTGGGTCTCCTATGATGGTGAATTCAAAGTCGTACTGATCCAGGATTTTGAAAAAAGTAAACATCAGGCAAACGGGGAAGGGTTATCTAAATATACAAGTAATCAAATTGAGTACGCTCGAGTTTGGCTGCAACTAGGACCCAATCAGGAAATCGATGAATTGAATGTCCGGCACATTCCAGCGGGAGAGAAACTCAATCCTGACGATGAGACAAGTGCCAGTTATCCGGAGGATGTCATCCAGTTGGCGGGTTCTCGTTTGGTGGATGGTTCTGTGACTTATAGTGGTAATGGGGACGGCACGATTAATGTGTACAATATCCCTTTGCGCTGGGATGGTAGATATCCAGCTGGGAAAGATTTTTATAATAAAATCATTCAAAGAACAAAGCTCGTCGTTATTGATACTGGGGACGATCAAAAGGTCATTCGACTGATAAAATTGCTGGAGGTTCACTAAGTTAAATTGTGAACCTGTAATTTTCGGAAGTGAGGGTTTTATTTGAGAATAATCGGAATTGACCTATCAGGACCAAGAAATCATAAGGATACAGTCCTCACTATTTTTAACCAAAAGGGAAACCACCTGCAATTGGTTAAATGGGCAAATAATTTAAGTGATCAGGACATATTGAAAGAGATTTTTGAGCAAAGTCAATTAGATGAGGTCGTTATCGGAATTGATGCACCATTATCCTATGAAGACGGTGGAGAAGATAGAAAAAGTGACCGGGAACTAAGAAAGTTTATTGTGAATTTAGGGATGAGATCTGGGTCAATCATGCCTCCAACCTTAAATAGAATGGTGTATTTAACATTAAGAGGAATAAAGCTTAGTAGAGAAATAGAGAATTTAAACTCCGTTTATCCCATTTCTTTAGTGGAAGTCCATCCAGGGGCCATAATTGGATCGAGACTATCCAAACAAAATATTGAATATGTATTGGCTTACAAACAAGAACAATCAGCTAGAAGTTATATTCGAAATTGGCTTTCGGAGCAGGGACTTACACAATTACCTATTGAAATTGAGGTAGAAAGCCATTCCATCGATGCATGTGCAGCTGCGTTAGGTGCATGGCACTGGAAGGCACCTTCGTATAGTGCAAAGTGGATATTCCCAGCCTGCCCCCCGCTGCATCCTTATGACTATTGCTGTTAAATTCAGCAGTAGCTGGCCGTAAGTATTGAAAATACGTTAGGTTCGGTTAGTTGTTATTTCTTTAGTATCCATTGCAGTTACCAACTGTTTTCCATCTTAGATTACAACCAAGGTAATAAAGAGATTAAAGGCAAAACAAGTTGAAACTGAGGAGGTAAGTAGATGGATGTTTCAAATATTGTTAAAAGAATTAATGAACTTTTTAATATAACAAATGAGGAAATCTATTCAAAGGAATCTGGGCTTACATACCATGCGGATAAAAAAGTTAAGAAGTTAGGGTACAGTGTTAACTTAACGCTTGATACGATAGAGGAAGCGAGAATTCAGGGTGTTGATATGATGGTGACACACCACGATGCATGGGGTGAATTATATGAATTAAAAGAGGCTTGTATAGAAAAACTAGCGGAATATGGCATAAGTCACTACTATAATCACTTGCCGCTTGATGACTGTGATTTTGGAACTAATGATAGTTTATTAAAAAAATTGAATTTAGAAATTGTAAAAAGAACCCACGAATGGGAAGGGTTATATTTTGGTAGAGTCGCAGAATCTGATGAAAAAATCGAATTTAATGAATTAGTAAATCGTATGGTAAATCTACTTGAAGAACCAGTTAAATTTTGGCGGTTCAATGACAAGAAGGTGAAACGAGTGGGTTTGGTCTGTGGCAATGGAGCGCCAACAGATTGCCTTAAAGAAGCAGTTGAAAATGGGTGTGATGTATACATTACAGGGGAATGCAATTTGTCTACGATTCAATATGCTCAGTTTAAACGAATCAATCTTATCATTGGGAGTCATACTTTCACAGAGCTTTTTGGGATAGAAAGTTTAGCATTGAAATTGAATGAGAATATAAAAGAACTTGAAGTAGTGAGACTTAATGAAGGGCATTATGAAGTGAATAATTAAAGCATGAAAATTAAAATTTTTAATCAGATAAGAAGTTATTGACAACGCTAACATTTAGTTTGTATACTATAGTAGTGTTATCGTTAACATTATTTTTGCATCTTGGTTTGTACCGCTTCAGTAAAGGCGGAAGTTTAGGAAAAACAGAGGTTCTGTGTTAATAAAAAAAGAAAAATGAATGAAAAGTTTTTTTTAAACATAAATGTTAACGATAACATAAACCTATTCTGTTGAGGGGGAGAAAGATGAAAAAGCAATACTTGTTATCAATCATTGCAGTTTTAGTATTAGGTCTTTTATCAGCATGTTCTGGCTCCGAGGATACTAGTAAAAGTAATGCAGGCGGAGAGAAAGAGGACGCGACCCTGGATTTTTGGGTATATGAGCCTGAATCCATTGAAGGTAAAAATAAACTGAAGGATTTGGTCAAGGAGTATCAAGAGGAAACTGGGACTGAAGTTAAATTAACGTTTATTCCTAAGGATGATTTTAATACAAAACTTAACGGAACAATTGCTGTTGGTAATAATCCAGATGTTTCATATTTGGATCAACCTTTAGTGCCACAGTTTGCTGCTGATGGGGTTTTGCTAAATGTTGAGAAGTATGCTGATGGAGAGAATGGAATTAACCGTGATGATTACTTTAATGGTGCATTAGATTCTGTATTAGTAGATGGTGAACTATATGGACTTCCATTAAATCAAACAACAGTTGTCCTTTTTTATAACAAGGATTTAGTTGAAAACCCTCCTGAAACTTTTCAAGACTGGGTAGAAATTGCGAAAGAAGTGTACAAAAAGAATGAAATTGCTGCCTTTGAAGGTATTGGTGACGGTGGTTATGCAGCATGGCTATATCCATCTCTTGTGCACAGTGCGGGAGGTTCAATGGTGAACGAGGATGAAACTAAAGTTACATTTGGAGAAGGAAAAGCTCTAGAGGCAGCAAAATTATTAAGCGAATTACTGAAGTATTCAGATCAATCCGTACGTGATACACAAAATGCATTTGGTAACGGATTAATTGCTACTAAGATTAGTGGAGCTTGGGATGTTGACAACTATAAAAACAATTTCCCTGAGTTGAATTTTGGTGTTTCTCTTATCCCTTATAAAGAAGGTGAACAATCACATTCAAACATGGGTGGAGATGATATTGTTATTTATGAAAATACAGAGTATCCAGAAGCTGCATGGGATTTAATTAAGTTCTTAACGAATGACAAGAACGCCATTACTATGTCTGAAGTAACTGGAAACTTTCCTGTTAATGTGAAGGCTGCAGATAATCCAAGGTATACAGAAGATGAATACCTAAGTATTTTTTCAAAGCAAATGGAAACAGCTGTAGCAAGACCAAGAATTACCGAATGGTTAAAGATTAATGACGAAGTTGTTGGCTCATCTTTAGATAAAGTAATTGTTTCTGGGGAAGATCCAGTAAAGGTAATGAAAAAGGCACAAGAAGATGCAAATGCTATAATGGGTAAATAAAATATAAAGAGGGAGGACCTGTTCTCCCTCTTTATATTGACATATTGTAGAGGTGTTAAACAATGAGTAACGAAAAACTAAGAAAATTCAAGAATTGGTATGGAAAAGAGTCAACAATGGGATGGGTATTTATTTTACCATTATTAGGTTATTTTATGGTATTTCAGCTGGCCCCTATGCTTCTTTCATTCGGTATCAGCTTTACATCTTGGAACTTAAGATCACCAGCAGAGTTTGTTGGGTTAGATAATTATAAAAACTTATTGTTTGACTCAGTAAATTATCCTGACTTTTAGCCATCACTGTGGATAACGATAAAATATATTGTTTTTAGTTTACCAGGTGGAATATTTATTTCACTCGTACTAGCAGCAATGTTAAATGCGAATGTAAAGGGAGAAGGTTTCTTTAAAACAGCTTACTATATTCCTAATATAACGGCGATGGTTGCTGTTGCGGCAATGTGGATATTTTTGTTAGATCCAAAATTTGGATTAGTCAGCCAGTTATTTAATGTTGATCACAGTTGGTTAGGAAGTAAAACTACTGCACTTCCAACGCTAGCGGTTATGGCTATTTGGTCAGCCCTTGGGTACAATGTCTTGATTTTATTGTCCACGATGAAGGGGATCCCTGAAGAACTATATGAATCAGCAACAATAGATGGTGCCAATGCATGGCAGAAGTTTACGAAAGTAACATTGCCGATGATTCAACCAACTATATTTTTTTTGATAGTTACAGGTTTAATTGCCGCATTCCAAGTTTTCGATCAAATGTATTTGATGACTGGTGGAGGACCTGACGGTGCAACACAAAGCTTTATGCTTAGTTTGTATAATCATGCATTTCGGTATTTTGAAATGGGTACTGCTTCTGCTATGTCATACATTTTGCTAGTAATTATATTAATCATTACCTGGATTAACTTTAAATTTATACCGCAACGATTTGATGATTAGGAGCTGAACATTCATGAAAAAAATGAAACTCGAACGAATCTTCCTATACATTGGATTGATTCTCTTTGCTCTAGTCTTGGTGTTTCCTTTTATTTGGCTTCTGTCATCGTCATTTAAAGAAAGTAAAGATATCTTTTCTGCTTCTTTTGAATTATTTCCTAAAAAAGAGGACGGTAGCTACTATTTTACATTAGAAAATTATAAACAAGCATTTGAGTACTTAGATTTTGCTTTGCTTTTTAAAAACACATTATTTGTGGCTGTTGTAAACACAGTTTTAAATCTTTATTTGAATGGAATGGCAGGATATGCCTTTGCAAGGATGCACTTTAAGGGGAGAGACGTCATTTTTAAAGTGATCTTAACAGCAATGATGGTACCAGGAACGGTACTGCTCGTTCCTAACATGATCATCGTCAACAAGCTCGGTTTTTATGATAGCTTAGGGGCATTAATCTTACCCTTTTTTATTTCTATTTATAACATCTTTATGATGAGGCAACACTTTTTTGGGTTTGCCGAGGGAGTTAGAAGAAGCAGCCATTATGGATGGTGCAGGCTGGTTTAAAATTTTTAATAAAATAGCCTTACCACTTTCGAAGCCGATTCTAGTTGTATTAGGTATATTTACATTTATGTGGAATTATAATAACTTTCTATGGCCGCTCGTTGTTATAAACTCCTCAGAAAAATATACATTGGCGTTAGGTTTGGGTGCATTACTAACTTCAGGTGGCCAAAGTGCAGAAAAGTATCCAATAATGATTGCAGCAAGTGTTATCGTAGCTTTACCGCTAATTGTATTATTCTTCATCTTCCAAAAACATATTATGAAAGGCATCACAGCAGGAAGTGTCAAAGGGTAAGACTATACTAGACTTGTAGTTAATTTAACAAAAGAGGAGTTTAGAAATGAAAAACGTCAAAGTATATTTAACTTCTAAGGATTCAAGTGATTTACTTGCAAAAAAACAAGATTTACAGTTACATCCAGGTAGTACTTTAGAAAAGAATACTATTTTCATTGATCCGGAAAAAAAATATCAAGAAATCATTGGGTTTGGCGGAGCATTTACTGAAGCTACAGCTTATACATTATCGCAAATAACACCAGATAAAAGACAGGAAGTGATTGAAAGCTATTTTAATCAAGAAACAGGACTTGGTTATACAATTGGTAGAGTTCATATTCATAGTTGTGATTTCGCTTTAGGGAACTACACATATGTAGATGATTACGATGAAAATTTAAATACATTTGATATAAGTCGTGACCATAAGTGGGTTCTTCCGCTATTAAAAGATGCCGTAATAGAAAAAGGGAGTCAAATAAAATTATTAGCTTCCCCGTGGAGTCCACCTGCTTGGATGAAAACTAATAATGAGATGAATAATGGTGGAAAGCTTCTTCATCAATATAGGGATACATGGGCCAAGTATTATACAAAATTCATTGATGCATACGAAAAGGAAGGATTTCCTATCTGGGGTATTACTGTTCAAAATGAACCAGAAGCAGTACAAACATGGGATTCTTGTATTTACACGGGTGAAGAAGAAAGAGATTTTATCAAGAATTATTTAGGACCACAGATGCATCAAGCTGGATATGAAAATGTAAAAATACTTATTTGGGATCACAACCGAGATGTAATTGTTGAGCGAGCAAAGGCAGTCTTTGAAGATCCAGAAGCATCAAAGTATGTGTGGGGAACAGGATTTCACTGGTATGTAAGTGAGGAGTTTGAAAATGTAGGGAAAGTTCATGATCTCTATCCTGATAAACACTTACTATTTACAGAAGGCTGTCAAGAAGGTGGAGTGCAGTTAGGTGAATGGTTCACTGGTGAACGTTATGGTCGCAATATGATAGGAGATTTGAATAATTGGACAGAAGGCTATATTGATTGGAATATGGTACTGAACGAAGAAGGTAGCCCAAATCATGTAAATAATTTATGTGATGCACCAATTATTGCTGATACAAAAACTAATGAAGTTCATTATAACAGTTCTTTTTATTATATTGGTCATTTTAGTAAGTTTATCCGTCCTGGAGCTAAACGTATTGGTTTAGAAAGGACGAATGCGAACCTACAATCAACTGCATTTATGAATACGGACGATTCCATTGCACTCGTGATTATGAATGAAACAGACCAAATAGAATCATTTACGGTTGGGTATGAAAATGAACATTTTTCTGCACAGTTGCCACCGCATTCTATTGCTACGTATGTCCTTGAAAAATAAATAGTACTCGAGGGAGGAGATTCTCTTTGAACACCAACACAGTCCGAGTATGGCTAACTAAACCAGATAAAAGCTGCTTATTAGAAGAGCAAGATTCGCTCTTCTTGATGAATCAAGATGATGCGATTGAGCGATCCGTTATGATAAATGATACACAAGAATTTCAAGAAATTGATGGTTTTGGAGGTTCATTGACAGATTCCTCAGCTTGGCTCTTATCTGAAAAATTAGATGAGCTCTCAAGAGAAAAAGTAATGAAGCAGCTTTTCGATCCAAAAGAAGGTATTGGTTTAAGCTATTTACGACAACCTATGGGTGCTTCGGATTTTGCCTTAGACAACTATACTTATTGTGACATGCCCAAAGGTGAAAGTGATTATGAGTTGTTGAATTTTTCAATAAAGTATGATGAATCTTATATTATCCCCATGGTAAAAAAAGCATTAGAAATTAATCCATTTATAAAGGTAATGGGCAGCCCGTGGAGTCCACCTGCTTGGATGAAAACAACGGAGAGCGTCATTCAGGGAAGATTAAAAGAAGGTTGTTTTGTCCCATTTTCAAATTACTTTGTTAAATTTATACAGGCATACGAAGAAGCTGGTATTCCTATCCATGCAGTTACCTTACAAAATGAACCACATTTTGAACCAGAAGGGTATCCTGGAATGAGAATGGAGCCAGAGGAACAAATAGAAATAATTAAAAATTATATGGGGCCAGCATTCGTGCGAAATGGAATTCAAACCAAAATCCTTATTTGGGATCATAATTGGGATGAACCAGACTATCCTATAACTGTATTAAACGATGAAGCTGCAAATAACTTTATAAGTGGGACGGCTTTTCACTGGTATGCTGGTGATATTGAAGCACAAAATCTTGTTCATAATGCCCACTCAGATAAGGACATATACTTCACGGAAGCATCTGGGGGCTGTTGGACACCGGACTTCCCCCGATATATTAAAAGGGGATGTTGCAAACCTTATTATAAGAGGAATAAGAAATTGGTCAAAAACAGTAATTAAGTGGAATATTGCGCTTGATGAAAATCATGGTCCTCAAAATGGCGGATGTCCTGACTGTAGAGGATTTATACGGATTCACCAAAAAACAGGTGAAGTAAGTTATATGGATGATTTTTACACAATTGGGCATGCAAGCAAGTTTGTCCAACCGAAAGCCAAGCGTATTGAATCCTCTCAAGAAGGTTCAATTGAGAATGTAGTCTTGAAAAACCCTGATGGATCTAAAGTACTGATTGCTTATAATCATGGAAATTCAAATGAAGAATTGATTGTAAGTGATCAAGGCAATTTTTTCTCATATTCACTGCCAGAAGGCGCTGCTGCCACATTCGTATGGAATAGTTAAGCTCCTTTTTAGTTTTTTCTACTTTAAATCTAATAAGAAACGCACTTAGACTATGATTCTATACTTTTAAATTTTTTTCATCATAATTCGTAATAGTGGCTATATTGACACCTGCATAGGATAATACTATATTAGTAATTGTTAACGATAACATAATGTGAGTAATACTTATAATCGTAAAAAAAGAATAGAGGTATATTCTATGGCTACTATGAAAGACGTTGCTTCAAAAGCGGGTGTCTCTGTTATGACCGTATCTAGAGTAATAAATTCACCAGATACAGTAAAAATTGAAACGAAGAACAAAGTATTGTCAGCAATGAATGAATTAAAGTTCCAGCCGAACTATGCAGCTAAAGCGCTTGTAACAAATAGAACGAGAATAGTTCATTTACTAATTCCTAACCAACTTGAAACCGCGGATCCATACTTAATGACACTTATTGCAGGTATTAGTGATATATTAAGTAAAAATTATTATGCCTTCTTATTGAGAAGAGAATGGGATTCCCAGTTTAAGTGTGATGGGGTTATTGCGATGGGGTTAAAAGAAGAAGACCAGTCGTTATTAGATAAAATGGATGTTCCTTGTATTTTATTTGGGGATACGAACCTAAGTATCGATTGTATAAATGTAAACGATCTCAAAGGAGGATATGATATGACAGAATATATCCTCAAAAATGGACATAAAAAGATTGGGATAATTGTGATTGATGAAGATAGTGCGTTTCCTAAAAAAAGGTTTAAAGGCTATCAAGAGGCTCTAAATAAGTACGAAATCCCGTTTAACCCAGACTATGTTCGTTATGCAAATAATACTGAAGGTGATGGTTTTACAAAGGCCCTCGATCTTCTTGGAAATACGGATGTGACTGCTTTATTTTGTTTAAGTGATGTAATAGCACTTGGTGCTTTACGTGCAGCGAGAGAGTTAGGGAAAAGTATCCCCGAGGAAATATCTATTGCAGGTTTTGATGGAGTTTTATTTGATCAAGTTGCAGAACCACACTTAACAACAATGAAACAGCCAGTGTATGAAATCGGTCAAGCTTTAGCGGATGAGTTACTTAAAAGGATCGAAAATCCAACCAAGCTGGAAACTAAAAAATTGTTCGAATCAAAAATTGTGATACGTAACTCAACATCAAAATTACAATAGCTATATTAATTAAAGTGTAAGTCCCTATATGGGGCTTGCATTTAGCACAATAATGTTAGCGCTATCATTTCGGGATATTACATTATTGGAGGGAAGTCAGAGTATGTTAAAAATAATAGTGAAAAAAACCACCTACTTTTTATTGTCGTTACTTGTTTTACTTGGGAGTTCCCCATTTTATCAAAATGATATTTTAGCAGTAGGGAATGAAGTAGAAGTCTGGCTTACTACAGCTGATGAATCGAAAAAATTAGCAAAACAAGAAAATGTCCCATTGCTAATAGATGAAAAAACCCCGTCTAACATGAATACAATTAATGTAAATGAAGAAGAGAAATATCAAGAAATGGATGGGTTTGGTGCAGCAATCTCTGGCTCCTCAGCACATATTTTATCAAATTTAGATCCTGAAAAAAGAGAAACATTACTAAAAGATTTATTTACACCCCAGGGCATTAACTTGAGTTTTTTGAGAATGACAATTGGTTCATCTGATTTTTCGTTAGATCGATATACGTATAATGATATGCCGATAGGAGAAACCGATGAAGATTTAAACCATTTTACTATTGCAAAGGACCAAGAGGTTATTTCTATTTTGCAGCAAGTGTTAGCACAAAAAGACAAAGTGAAAGTTATGGGAAGCCCGTGGAGTCCACCGGCATGGATGAAAGTAGGGAATTCTTTAAATGGTGGAACATTAGACCCTATCTATTACGATTCTTATGCCAGTTACCTTGCAAAATATATTAAAGCCTTTGAGAAACAAGGGGTCCCGGTTTATGCAATTACCCCACAAAATGAACCACTGCATGTCGCGACGGGAAATGACACACAATATGGTTATCCAAGCATGAAAATGACAGCGGCGGAACAAGCTGACTTTATTAAAAGTAGCTTAGGACCAACATTTCAAGAACAGAAAATTGATACAAAAATTATTGCCTATGATCATAACTGGGATAAACCAGACTATCCAGTTGAGGTACTAAACGATGAAGAAGCTAGAAAATATATTGCTGGATCTGCTTTCCATGCATATGCCGGAAATCCAACAGCCCAATCTATTGTACATGATCAATATCCTGAAAAAGGGATTTGGTTTACGGAGATTTCTGGTGGAGAATGGGCTACCAATTTTGGTGATAACCTAGCGTGGAATATGAAAAATATCATAATAGGGACGACAAGAAACTGGAGTAAAAGTATTTTATTCTGGAATTTAGCACTAAATGAAAATCATAGCCCCATTACACCTTCTGACGAAGAAGAAAAAACAGAATCCTCAGGTTGTGAGGATTGCAGAGGGGTTGTAACAATTGATTCAGAAACAGGTGAGATTACTAAAAACGTAGAGTACTATGTTTTAGGCCATGTTAGTAAATTTGTAGAGCCGGGTGCACATCGGATTCAATCTTCGGATATTAATGATCTAAGTAACATAGAGAATGTGGCATTCATAAATCCTGATGGATCAAAAGTAATGCTAGCCATGAACACAAGTGACAGAGAGACAGAGATCAAGGTTCGTTGGGGCGACAAGTCATTCCTTTATACATTAGATGCTGGTTCAGTTGCAACTTTTAAATGGTCGGGTGAACAAGCAGGAAGTCAAGTCATATCAGCTCTTAGTAAGGTAGAGGCTGAATTGTATGATGAATCAAATAAGGACATACCTAGTGAAGTGACAAACGATGTTGGAGGAGGAAAGTCTTTAACAGGAATCACTAAAGGAGATTATATTGCGTTTGAACAGGTTGAATTTTTAGAAGATATACATTCGCTCCAAGTGCGGGTAGCTGCTGAGAAAGCTTCCGGTATAGACTTGAGAATAGGATCACACGAAGGACACTCAATAGGAAGGGTGGCGATAAATCCTACAGGTAGTGAAAACACATGGGAAACTATCACGGTCCCGGTAGATATAACAGGGGTAACAGGAAACCAAAAGCTCTTTCTTGTATTTGAAGAACCAGTAAACCTCAATTGGTTTCGCTTTTCAACTGACTTTTTCCAAGATTCATTGAATTATATAAAAAACCCTAGTTTAGAAACAGGCTCATTCGAGTTTTGGTCGGAAAGCCATCCTGACGGACAAGAGCTTTCGCAAAGTGTTAGCAGTGGAGAAGCGCAAGAAGGTAATCATAAAATAGACCATTGGAGTTCAGAGGATTATAAGCAAGCTACCTATCAAACTGTACACGTACCTAATGGAACGTACAAATTTAGTGTTTGGGTCAGGTCGAGTGGAAATCAAAATGAACTCACACTACAAGCAAGAAACCATGGAAGTTCTATGATAACAAAACAAATTGGTTCAACAGGGATTGGAACATGGACTAAGTATACTATCGAAAAAATCCATGTCTCTACCGGTGAAATAACAGTAGGAGTATTTTCGGATGGTAAGGGAGGAAACTGGGCAAATTTTGACCAGTTTAGCTTAAATCGAGTATCAAGAGAAGTGCCATCTAAGGCAACTAATGGTCTTTCAGCACCTAATAATGTGAATGCTAACCAATCTGAACAAATAGAGTTGACCTGGGATGAAATAGAAAACGCCAAAGGGTATATTTTGTATAAAGCAACAATTGTTAATGGCAAGTACTCTCCATATATTGAAAGAACAATTACTAAAGAAACAAAGTTTATTGATTCAGGATTAAAAGTGGACACAACTTACAGTTACAAAATTACAGCGATTAATGACGATGGTGAATCCCTGCCAAGTCAACCAGTTCAGATTAAGCCCAAAAAAGCAGATGTAACCCCTCCTGCTATTCCAGCGGGTCTACAAGGAATAGCACAGGAGGAAAGTATTCTATTAAAATGGAATAATGTTATTGATCTGGATTTTCAAGCTTATCGTATTTATCAAGATGGGGAAATGGTCACATCAATAAGTCCTATAAATGAGACCATGAAAGTTATATCAAATTTACAAGGTGGAAAGAATTACTCTTTCTCAATAAGTTCAATAGATTTATTTGGGAATGAATCGGAACTTTCAGAGCCTATTTTAATATCTCCTTTATCTATAGGAAAACCCATTACTCTTGAAAATCTAGACTTCGAAACAGGAGATCTAGCTCACTGGAACGATTGGCATCCGGAAAATCAAGAAAGTGCACATAAAGTTGACAATGATTACCCACTGAATGGTGCTTATAAGCTAACTCACAACTTAGCAGAGAATAATGAACAGTACACCTATAGGACGATAGAGGTTCCAAATGGAAAATATAAAGTGTCAGTAAGTGTGCGAGCAGGGATAGAAAAGTTAGAATTACAAGTTAAAAACTATGGAGGCGAAGAGAAGAAACAATTAATGAACTCTCCATCGTGGGATGCGTGGACAAAGTTTACTATTGATCAAATCGAAGTTACAAATGGACAGCTAGAATTCGGAGTTTACTCAAAAACAGGAAACAATACTGGCTGGGCAGCAATTGATGGCTTTGAAATAATTTCTTATGAACAATCACCACCAGGAGAAGAAACACCAGGAGAAGAAACACCAGCAGAAGAGGTACCGGGCGAAGAAGATCCTGAAGAACAAACACCAGGAGAAGAGGTACCGGGTGAAGAAGGTCCAGGAGAAGAAACACCAGGAGAAGAGGTACCGGGTGAAGAAGATCCTGAAGAACAAACACCGGGAAAAGAGGTGCCGGGTGAGGAAGATCCAGGAGAAGAAACACCAGGAGAAGATGATGAGACAGGGGATAAAACAAAAAAAGATCAGGCGCCTTCAGTTAATCAAATTGATGATGAAATGAAAGGACAACAGGGTTCAGGGAATAAGTTACCCAAAACAGCAACACAGGTTTATAATCTATTACTGGCGGGAGTATTACTGATCGTGATAGGATTTATATTCTTCACCCAGTATAAAAAAAGATTAGAATAATATATAAATATCTCTTAAAAGTGACCCTGTATTATTATGGATTGGTATTGACTATCCTGGGAGTCTATCTTTTAGTTTATTTATGATTCTGAACATGTAAGCATTTGTAAAATTAAGTAAAAAGACGTTTCCCGTATAACTGCGTCAACAGCTATATGGGAAGCGTGATCCAAAAATTATCTGGTTATTGAAGTCATAGAGATGGAAGTCAGCACTTCAGGCTTAGACTTTTATTAAAGTAACTGCTTAGGTAATCCGAATGTATAACTTCCTATAAAACAGGGTATCTATCCCTAATTTCATTATTAAAAATAATTTACTTTTCTGATTGCTACAATCATCGTTCTAAGTTCAATCATGAGAGCAAATATTCACCTCATAGAAAACCAGACAGTTATAATAGATTTTTTGATAAAGAACAATTTTGACTTTGATGAAAAAACTAAAGAGGTATTAGTGTTTTTGACACCCTTAAATTTCCGAAAGTTGACGGTATTGCCTGTCCAGAATTAGTCGATTATAATGTCCGTATATAATTCGAAACATTTCGACATTTATTCTGGAGAAAGGAAAAGACGTCCCCCATAATGTATAACTGCGCCAACAGTTATACAGGAGACGTCCCACAAAAAAGTATATGGTTATTGTATCAGATTATCAGCTGATTGAAAACACTCTTACTGGAGTTTTTAGTTAGGGGTGCGGGGAGGATTCCTTCCCCTTGCTGTGGTAAAGACATGTTGGTTAGAGGTACAAAGAATCGAAAAGCCAAGGATCATACAGGTCAGAGTAAAACATATAACATCCGAAGATTGCAGTGCACCAATTGTCAGACCATCCATCATGAACTTCCAGATTTATTGATTCCTTATAAACGCTATGAGGCTGAATGTATCGAAGACGTTCTTACGAACCCATCCACCCACATTGTTGCTGCCGATGATTCCACTCTTTCGAGATGGCACGGCTGGTTTCATCAATTTATGGATTATTGGATCGGCTGTTTGAATTCCATCATGATCAGGACCAACCAGGGAAAGATCCCCCAGGATGTTACGTCCAAATGTTCAGGGACCGCACTTCAAAGGATAGGACGCATGGCAGGAGATGCCAATGGTTGGCTGACAAGAATTGTCCGGCCCATCGTAAATATTAATTTATGGTTACACACCCGTTCTGCATTCATTGTCCAATAGAACCTGATTTACACTCGTGATAGACACAGAGAGGAGAATGTATCATGAGTGACCATAAGAAATCAGAAGAAATGGCAGTGCAGCGTTTTCAGCTGATATCCCCATTATTGGCAGAGGGGCTTGACGCTGGGAAAGTAAAGGAGTTAAGAGACCAGATAGCGAAAGTAAGCGGACTTTCAGAAAGAACCATTAGGCGATATCTTGCTCAATTTCAGGAAGATGGGTTTGGAGGACTGAAGCCGCAAGGAAGAAAAGGTACTAGAAAGTCAGTAGCTATCCCTCCTCATTTAGTGGAACAGGCAATCCTTCTGCGTAAGGAAGTGCCTAGCCGGAGCGTAGCTCAAATCATACAGATTCTCGAATGGGAAGATTTGGCTGAACCAGGACAGATCAAAAGGTCAACACTCCAGGAAAAGCTCACGGAAAAAGGTTACAGTACAAGGCATATGCGACTCTATTCCCAGACAGGAGTAGCTGCCAGGAGATTTCAGAAGCGACACCGCAACCAACTATGGCAGTCAGATATCAAGTATGGGCCTTACTTGCCGATTGGTCCGAATGGAATGAAGAAACAAGTATATCTTGTCGCCTTTATCGATGACGCCACCAGGTTTGTGCTTCATGCAGCTTTCTATCCTACATTGGATTCAAGGATCATTGAGGATGCCTTCCGTCAGGCCATCCAGAAGTATGGTGTTCCAGAAGCTGTCTATTTCGATAATGGAAAGCAGTATCGAACCAAGTGGATGTCGCGTACCTGTTCAAAAATAGGCACCCGCCTTACTTACACACAGCCATACTCAGCTGAATCAAAAGGGAAAATTGAACGCTTTAATAGAGTCATAGATTCTTTCATCAGTGAAGCTGTCATCGAAAAACCCAATACTTTGGATCGTCTGAATGAACTTTTCCAAGTGTGGCTGACAGAGTGTTATCAGAATAAGCCCCATTCGGCACTCGGGGAGAAAATCAGCTCAGAAACGGCATTTCGTTCGTTCAGATAAGAAAGCGATTCGGTTCATCGATCCGGATACGTTGAGTAATGCATTTCTCCATTGTGACACGAGGAAAGTCGATAAATCGGGATGCATCAGTTTCATGGATCAAAAATATGAAGTCAGCCTGGCATTCATTGGACGACAGGTTGAGGTAGTTTATGACCCTGCGAATATCGAGGAGCTTACCATTGAGTTCGATGATCATACTCCTTGGAAAGCCAAGAAGCTTGTCATTGGGGAAAGAGCTGGGAAGCGTCCTGCATTACCTGAGCACCTGCAGGTGCAGGGTGTAGAATCTTCAAGACTATTAAAGGCAGCTGAACGAAAGAACCAGGAACGTCAAACTGAACAGAAACCTGCCGTGACCTTCCGTGCCGTTTGGAAGGAGGATGATTCTCGTGTTTGAAGCCTTCTATGAAATGGATAACACCCCTTTCTCCAGAGATCTTCCGACTGATCAATTGTATGATTCCTCCATGATGCATGAAATTCTTGGAAGGCTGAAGTACACAGCTGAAAGACAGCTTTTTGCCGTTCTGAGTGGGGATAGTGGTACTGGCAAGACCACAACCATCCGTAAGTTTGTGGACAAATTGGATAAAGGGAAATTCCATATCCTTTACCTGTCCGACTCTAAGTTAACGCCTCGTCATTTTTACAAAGGTCTTTTGGAACAGTTAGGTTCTGAAGCGAAGTTTTATCGAGGAGATGCAAAACGGCAGCTTCATCGTGAGATTGAATTAATGAAAGGCATACGAGGGCTACAACCTGTAGTGGTAGTGGACGAAGCCCATCTTCTGGACCGGGAAATGCTTGAAGAGGTTCGTTTCCTACTGAACTTCAAGATGGATTCGCAAAGCCCGATGGCACTCATTCTCGTCGGTCAAAGTGAATTGTGGGATCGGCTTCGACTCCAATCATACGCAGCGATACGCCAAAGAATCGATATCCAATTCCAGTTAGGACATCTCGATCGTGCCCAGGTTGAGGAATATGTTTCTAGGCATCTTCGTTATGCCGGAGTTGACCAACCAATATTCTCTGATGGGGCTCTTGACGAAATCCATCGGTTTTCTGGTGGTGCCGCAAGGCTCATAAATAAACTCTGCACACATAGTCTACTCTATGGCTCACAAAATGGCCGAAGGATCATTGACGACCATATGATCAAGCAAGTCATCCAGGGTGAGCTTTCATGAAAAGTCGCTGGAAAGAAATGAATTACAATGAAGAGTTGGATTGTTGGGTTGTGTTTTGGGGAGAAAATTCTGGTTATAAGATGCGATGTGGGGAATGGTTTGATCTACATCTGGGAAATGGGAAGACTCTTTCCTGTCGACTGGAACTGGGCAGAGACTGGTACATCCTTACGGGTCGAAATGATGTTAGGTTCTACCTTAAGAAAAATGAGACGTATCAAGTTGACTTGTAAAATTATTGGGGAAGCAACGGAGCTGCTTCCCCTTCATTATGGACAGTGATTCCGTCAGTTTTAGGACAATTAGCGCCGTCAAGTTCTGGACATTGTAGAACGTCATTAACAGTATTAGGAATAAATGTTACCATTTTGCCCAACTTCCGACTAACTTCATTCATTGTCACAATTTCGATTTTCAATTTTTCGAAAAAAAGTCGGGTGTGTAAACTCACCAGCTATCTCATGTGTTGCCACATACACTCAACACATTGTGAAGCTGTCGCGAAGATTGAATTGATGTAATTGAGAGAGCCTTATCGTATATATTGATAAGGCTTTTTTTATATTATGGTTTTACACTTGTTGAGAGAGTATTTCCGCCTTTCGAATGAGACGCACATCACCGTCCCCATGTATCTTTATCTTCCAGTTTTAAAAAAATAATTATTTTTTGAATCGTTTTTTGTGTCAGTTTTATCTAATAATCGAAAACGAAAAAGGAGGTGCCACATTGGAACCTAAGTTGAACTTAATATCCAAAGCGAAAAAAGGGGATATAAATGCATTTCAGACATTAATTCATTTTGAGAAGGAAAAATTGTACAAGATGGCATATGTGTATATGCGGAATGAAGATGATGCATTAGAAGTGTTTCAAGAAACGATTTATAAAGCTTTTGAATCGCTGTCAAAATTAAGAAATGATGAATATTTCTCCACGTGGTTGACGCGTATTTTGATTAATTCAGCTATTGATTTATTAAGAAAGAAAAAGAGAGTAGTTCCAATCAATCAAACAGTGTTAGAAAACACTAGTGATACCTCATCTTTCAAATCCGATGAACAAATAGATCTTCTTAAAGCTATGGAAGAAATTGAAGAAAAATATAAAACGGTCTTGCTTTTAAGGTTTTATCAAGATTATACGGTTAAACAGATCGCCGCGATGCTTAAATGTCCAGAGGGAACGGTGAAAACGAATATCCGGCGCGGGTTAGATAAACTTAAGGAGAAAATGAAGGGGGTTTACAGTGATGACAGAAAAAATTCCATCGTTTAAGGAAGACATTGACAAGATTCATGTTCCGACTGATAAGCTTAATACGATAATATCGAACTTTTCATTGGACTCTGATACAAAAAAACAGCAGGTCAAGCGTAAAAGGAATCGTATTTTAATTACTGCTGCCTGTTTATTGATTGGCATACCGACAACTGCCTTTGGTGCAGTAAAAGCCTATGATATGATTGTCCAAAAACAAAATTATGAAGTGAATATTTCAGTGGCAAATAAGATTTTCAATAAGAAAGACAGTTGGTATAAGATGAAAATTGGCTATTTACCAGAAAATATGGAAGAGTTTGAGGCGATGAAATATTCCTTTAAAGATAATTATGCAAATGGTGGGTTTTCATTCATTCTATGGAGATTAGGGAAAGATTCTGATTTTCAAACTTTGTATGCAAACGACTACGAAGAAAAGGAGATCAATGGCAGGAAAGCAGTGATTGTTAATAAAGATACAGGAAACAAAAATGTAATGTTTGATAGACAGGTCTTTCTCTTATTCGAAGAAGAGGGGATGATGTTACAAAGTTATGTTGGAACGGATGTAAGTGATGAGCAAATGTTGAAAGTCATAGATGGCATTTCACTTGAATCAACAACGGAGGAAAAGGCAACATACACAGTGGATTATGATGGAGCCCTTTTTAGTAAAGCGAAGGAACCAACAGAATCTCGTGTTATTCCTTTGAAAAAGAACAGCAAACAACTATTTAAGGTAGGTCAAAAGGTTCCAGTAACCATAGATATGAATGAAACCGAAAGTAAACTTGAATATGTGATAGAAAAAGTTGAAGTCTTTAATTCAATAGAAGATTTTAAACAAGAGAACTTTAATGAATTGGGACTAAACATACTAAGCGAAAATAAGGCTTTAGATTCAACAAATAAATTGTTACCGTACAAACGGGATGTATATAAAGTAGGAAATGGTAAAGATTCTGTTGACGAATTAGTAGAGTCGCAATTAGTTAATCTGAAATTTGTCTACCTGACAACAACAGTGAAAAATAGTGGTAAACAGGCAACAGAAGAAATCTATATGCATCCGTCCTTACAAGTGCTTAAATTTAAAAAGAATGCATGGAACTATGCTGGAGAAGATGGAATCGCCGAAGATAGTATTATGACAGGGGAAGTTGATTATCTAGAACCTCACGGAAATGGAAAAGGCTTTTACAATATTGGCAGTATCCAGCCTGGACAAACGAACAAGATTAATTTAGGTTATTTTGTTGATGAGGATAAATTGGATTCAATCTTCCTTGATGCTTTCCATTTCAGCGGGTTTGGTAGTACTGAAAATATGAATGCGAAAGATCGCTGGTGGATAGATATTCGTCAATAGTAGTAAGTACTAGCACCCCATGTGTTGCCTCTTACTCTCTGGACAATGTCGAATGTGTGGTGCAACTCATTACAAAGAAAGGCAACTAACCCATATGGGAGTTGCCTTTTTGCTTTTTTTGATATGACGGTGTTATTGTCGAATGATTGGGATGTTGTATTATATAGCTACAAACGAAAGAACAGTACATTAATCCTAAAAATAAAATATTGCAAGTCCGACCCTGTTTTCGTTCGGGGTCTTTTTGCTATTAGTCCTTGTTTCGTAGCAAAGGGACATAACCGGGTACGTCCCCTCGTCCCCATGCTCCCCTAAACATTATGCTATAATAACCTAGTTAAAAAACTGTATATACTTATTGATTAATTAACCATTTCAAAACTTTCCTTTTGTTAAAAAAGCAGGTGGATATATGAAAAATACTCAAAGTAAGGCATATCGGTGTCCGATCGCTTTGACCAATAAGGCAAAGAGTAAAATGCGAGAAGCTGGGTTGGATGAGCGATCGTTTTTTTTATTGGAGAAATCGTTTCATGTTTATATAGAAAAGTATCCGCAATCGACCGATGGTCTTGTTTCGGCTGCCTTATTTTTTGACATTGAAAGAAACGAAAGACTGGCAGAGAAGTACGGCAGGTTTGTTGTTGTATTCCATTGTTTAGTAAAAGAAGATGGGTTTGTTGCGACGAATGTAACGACGAGACCGTCACATATCCCATTGCCGTCTAATTGGCGCATTTCGGCAGATCTTACTTTTGACTTAAATGTTCAAGGTAGCGGACGGTTACCGATTGGGTTACTGAACTTGATTCACAACATGCCGGTTGCCCAGGAAAGTTCTATGTATGTGAAAAAGCGTATTGCGAGTTGGGAAGGCTACCTGAAAATTCAGGAGCAGTCTGCAGATATTCCTGATATAACCTCCCGCTATTCCACGCTTTTATTCAATGAAGATTTCAGTACGGTAAAAATAACAGGCTGTGTGCTGAATGATAAGGATTGGAAGTCGCTCAAGGATATGAGCGTCAAGCTAAAGGGAATCGACCAGGAGATTGGCAAAGTTCTGAAAGCGAATCGTGCGGCTTCTACGGTTGAGGTGGAAATACACAGTTATATGGAAGCTCAAGCCCGCAGACAGCGGCTTGATGTACCTCCTAAGGAAGTCATCTTTAGCAATTTTGCAACCTTAAGCCAGCTGAAAAGACTAAGGCAAGGGTTTAAGCAATTGGAAAACGGTTTGGCTGCGAATCCTGAACTGGAACGCCTTTTATTTGAAAATAAGCCGCCGGTCAAAGAGGTCAAAGCTCAGGCAAAGCTGCAGTTTCACAATACATTGAACGAGTTCCAGCAGGCAGCTGTGGAAGGCGCAATGTCTGCCGAAGACTTATACGTCATCCAAGGGTCGCCCGGAACAGGAAAAACAACCGTTATTTCTGAAATCTGTCTGCAAAATGCGAAGGCGGGGCTGCGCACTTTAGTTGCTTCGCAGTCGAATTTAGCGGTCGACAACGCCCTCGGACGTTTGCTGGCAACTAAGGATATCCGAATCCTCAGAGTGGGGCGGACGGAAAGCATAGAAGAAGAGGGCAAAAAGTTCATCGAGGAGAACGTCGGACAGTATTGGAAAGACCATACGCTGCAGGAAGTTTCCAGTCAATTATCAGCTCGAAACCAACGGGAAACCGAAATTGAATTAGAATGGGCAGCGAATGAACAGGAACAAGAGTGGCTTCAGAAACAGCTTGTGGAACTAGAAGGGGAGCTTGAGGCAAAGAAGAAAGCACAACAGCAGTATAATGAAGTTCAGTCCATTATTGAAGAGCATAACAAGAACATTCATGGAGTTGAACAGGAGGGACAAGTAGTCCAGCAGCATGTAAAGAAATCTGAACAGTCCCTACGTTTGTTAAATGAAACGATTGATAAAGACGAAACTTTTCTGGATGAAGAGTCAAATCATGACTTGATCCAAAAAGAGTTGGAAGCCAATCAGCAAGAGATTGATCGGCTGCAAGACAGTGTCGCCATTCAGGTGCTGCAAGATGAAATAAATGAACTGAAACAAACGATAGACAAGGTTTCTGCTTATTGTGAGATATGGAAAGAGGCCACGAAGCAGACGGAGGCAATAACAGATAGAATAACTGCCGCCAAAAAATTCGACAGTTTAAAGTGGATCATTCTGGAACAAAATCTGACTCGCTCTCTACAGGTGCAGTCATTAATCGCAAAGCTTGATCAGCTTCGCGAAAGAATCAATCAGCTGGAAAAGTTAAAGGAATATAATGAAAAATTAAATCCTGCGATTTCCTATCTTGAGCAACTTTTTGGGGAGAAGGAGAAGTACAGCAAGCTTCAGGAACAATTGAAAAAAGTGCCTCCCGTTACTACGACAGCTCTCGAAATTGACCGATTTTTAGAGAAACTGAGAAGTGAGTTAAAAGAAAAATCAACCATTCATCCGGACAGACTTGAAACCTTTCTTAAGTGGCTATATGGCCGGAGACATTTCATATGGCAAAAGGCGGACCAGCTCAAACTGAATGATACAGATAAAAAAATGGCACAAGAAGCTCTTCAGCATTTGAAACAGGAACTGATCGAACAGCTTCAGCCTAGTCTCGATGAAAACAAGATGATGCAACAAAAGTATCAGAGAGAGATGAACGACCAGACTGCCAAGCTTACTTTCCTACAAAACAAGCACGCAAAAAAAATAGTCTCAGCCGTCATTATTCCCAATGCGAAGGAGTTGCTTCATGAAAAAGAAGCCAAAGCGTTTGAACTGAAAGCGAAACAAGAACAATATGGGCAAGCCAAGCTACGGGTAAAAATGAATCGCCAAAAACGGGAACAAGAATCTCTTCAACTGCAGCAAGCAAAGCAGAAACAAATCGAAGTTGAAGTCAGTCTTGCAAATCTCGCCTCCATAATTAAGGGAAAAGAAGCTGAACAAGCACTACTAAATGATATCCTTTCTTTAGAACCCGAAAAGGAGCACGAAGTGGTATTAAAGAAGCTGGCGAGCGTTTCTTTTACCCGGGAGTCGTTGAAACAGGAAAAGCAGAGACTGCCGCTGTTCCAGTCAGTTCAGGGAATGTGGCAGTCCTTGCTAGAAGAAGCAAATGACCATGACCTGAATGAAATCCGAAAGCTTTATGTGAAGCATGCAAATGTAATTGGAACAACATGTGTGGTCTCCGCCCGCAAAGATTTCATAGAAAACTACCCGGTTTTTGACGTTGTCATTATTGACGAAGTATCAAAAGCGACACCGCCGGAGCTCCTTTTGCCGATGCTGAAAGGGAAAAAAATCATTCTGGTTGGCGACCATCACCAGCTGCCGCCTCTTTTGGGGAACGATACGCTGGAGGAAACACTGCAGGAAATGGCGGAAGAAAGTGAAGACTTTGAAGGAAAAGCTGAACTTAAAAAGCTATTAAATGAATCTTTGTTTGAGCGATTGTTTAAAAACTTGCCGAAAAACAATAAAACGATGCTTGCTATTCAATATCGGATGCATGAAAACATTATGGAAACGATAACGCCATTTTATATGCAAGAAAACGAAGTGCTCCAATGTGGCTTAGCCAACTCCGATCTGGATCGGGACCACAAGCTGGAATCACAGCTCATCCAGCGGAACAATCATCTCCTTTGGCTCGATATGCCGAACGAGCCTTTATTTTTCGAAGAAAGAATGAAAGGCGGAAAAAGCCTATACAACCCGGCTGAATTGAAAAGGATTGGCGAATTACTGAAGGAATTGGATGATGCAAGTGCTGAGGCAAAGAGAGCTGGAAGAATGGAAACCAATGAGAAAAAAAGCATTGGAGTCATCAGTTTTTACGGAGAACAAGTAAAAAGGATTGACCGAATGCTTCAACAGGAGTTGCATTTGCCACACTTAACGATTCGCACCGGGACAGTGGATAGATTCCAGGGCATGGAGATGGATGTGATTCTGTTAAGTATGGTGCGTAATCACGATAATAAGCAGGATGATATCGGTTTTGCCAAAGACTATCGCAGGCTGAATGTGGCTTTGTCGAGGGCAAGAGAGCTGCTTGTGATGGTTGGCAGCTCGAAGATGTTCACACAGCGGACGAAAAATAGGGATGCAAGAAAAATGTATACTCACGTTTTAGAAACGGCCAAAAATCAGAATGGACTGCGAACCCTTGAAGAGGTGGGTATGAATGGATAAATTAAAACAGCAGCTACATGCGAATTTACTTAAAAATCCAGCTGTCCAAATCAAGAAATCAGTGATCTGGAAATTTCCGGTGACCATTTATACTGTGTCGTTTAACCGTGTAAAACGCTCTAAAATGGACATTCTCATGAAAATGATGCTGCTCACTTTTGAAAAGACCCAAATCCGGCGCGCAGCCAATTTATCTCAACTGCTCCTGGTCGAGGAGCTGTTCATTGAAGATTTACTGAAGAAAATGCAGCGCACGGGTTTGATCACATTGGAAAAAGGAAGCTACAAGCTGACATCGAGAGGGCACGATCAACTAAATACAGGGATTATGGAAGAAGAATTGGCAGAAGAGTCGGCAGTGCTTTCCTACAGCCCGATTCATGATGAGTTTTGGTCAGAGATGACCGAGCCATTGCCTGAAACTGACGGAGAACTGCCGCTTTACCGGTATGGAAATCATCCGAATAACTTAGAGAAGGATCGTATTCTGGAAGTGCTCGCAGAGAGAGGCAATGGTGAGGAGGAAGACGGATTCCAAACAGTAGTGGCTGCTGTAAATAGCTTTGACCAGCAGAAGATGGAATACATCCCATGCTTGGAATTTCAACTTTACAATAAAGAACAAGACAAATTCTATGCGCGCGTCTGGAATACCTTGCTTCAACGCTGGGATGAAACGTTCGAAAAGCAGATAGAAGAGAAAGAACGTTTGATATGGCGAGAATAATATGCAGAAACAAAGGGACGTACCTTGGGTACGTCCCTTTGTTTCTGGCATGCAAACAGGCGAGGAGTCGGTCATCGACGACTATTGCTGCATCGGCACGATTTCCCTGTTCCTGGCGCAAAAAGCCAAGAAGGTATTCGGTGTTGTAGTCGTTCCCGATCCCATCCAAGATGCAAAAAGTGGATTAATACTTTCTTTTAGGGTATTTCACTTTTCAAATGATACGCATCACCGTCTCCGCATCTCATAAATTTCAGAAGTTGCTTGACACGAATCTTATCCTTAGGATATATTGTGCATATACGGTATACACAATTATTTCAGGGAGGAGTTATCATATGTTAGCCTTAGAGGTTAAAAATTTGAGTAAAAAGTATGAGAATTTTCATTTAGATGATGTATCCTTCCAGTTGGAAAAAGGATATATTATGGGGTTTATCGGCGCAAATGGTGCTGGAAAAACAACCACTATAAAATCAATTTTGAATATGATTCGTATTGATAGTGGTGAAATTAGTGTTTTAGGGAAAAACTTTATCGAACATGAACTCGAGTTGAAACAAGTGATTGGGTATACATTTGGCGGTGTCAATTATTATACGAGAAACAAAGTCAAACATGTGACTAATGTGATCAAAAGGTTTTACGATAATTGGGAGGAAGAAACATATATCAATTATCTAAAAAGATTCAATTTGGATGAGAATAAAAAAATAGCAGAATTGTCAGAAGGAATGAAGGTTAAATACAATTTGGCTCTTGCTCTATCACATGGTTCAAAGCTTCTTATCCTTGATGAACCAACAAGTGGTCTTGATCCTGTAGCAAGAGATAATCTGTTGGATCTATTTCAAGAATTAGTAGAAGAAGGCGAAATTAGTATTCTTTTCTCCACTCATATTACATCTGACTTAGAGAAATGTGCGGATTATATTACCTATATCAATAATGGGAAAATCATAAATAGCTGTGAAAAAGAAGAATTTATTAATACTTATCGATTGTTGAATGGAAATGAAAGTCAACTTGAAAAGGTTAAAGAGCATTTGATTTCCTACAAGAAAAACTCTTTCGGCTTTACAGGATTAATTCATGATCTAGATTTTGATCCAGCGTTAAATATTAAATCAGCGCGTCCTAATCTTGAAGAGGTAATGATTTATTTTTCAAAAAGGGAGGATATGTATGTATAACTTGCTATCGAAAGAATTAAAACTTGGTATAAATCCTTTCTTTTATGTATTACCCTTTTTAACAGGAGCTTTAATGCTAATTCCCGGATGGATATACTTTATTGTTCCACTATATTTTTGCTGGATTACTGTACCTAATATATTTGGGAATTATAAAGCTCAGAATGATTTACTGTTTTCTTTCATGATGCCTGTCACAAAAAAAGACATTGTTCAGGCGAAAATCGCTGCTATTGTAATTCTAGAGTTATTGCACATTGTAATTGCTGTAATCTTTGGAATGATCAATACTCAGTTATATCCTAATATCAATAACTTTTTCTTTGGACCAACTGTAGGGTTTTGGGGACTTTGTTTTATCATGCTAGCTATCTTCAACTTAATCTTCATCTCTATGTTTTTCAAGACAGCGTATAAATATGGAGTTCCATCTTTAGCAGCAATTACCGGTGCTATGCTATTTGCAGCAGGTGCCGAATGGCTTGGAATACAAAACAATAAGGTGTTTGAGCTATTTAAAGGTAGCGGTGCTGATCGTTTAGTCGTTCACATACCTATCCTGTTAACAGGAATGGCTATATTTGCAGTTTTCACGATTACCGCTTATCATATTGCCATTAAACAATTTAAGAAAGTGGATATCTAATGAACATAGCTATTTCAAATTCTTCTGAAAAACCAATCTATCAGCAGCTTTTTGAACAAATCAGCGCTCAAATTCTAAAAGGTGATATTGAAAAAGGCTATAGTTTACCGCCAATACGACAAGCGGCCAAGGAACTGGGTGTTAGCATCATAACCATAAAAAAAAGCTTGGGAAGAACTTGAACGCTGTGGTTTGATTTATACTGTGACTGGCAAGGGGTGCTTTGTAGCCGACCTTTCACCTGAACGTATTCTTCAAAAGCGTGAAGAAATGATCGAAAAGCAATTGGCTGTAGACACGTCATATTACAAATCCTTTGGCCTGACTCTAGAAGAGGTTATTGAACTCCTGAAGAAGGTTTATTAAAAGGTTATACGTATGAATGAAATGAATTGTTACATTCCTTATCAATCAGTGTAGGTTTACAAATAGAAGGCATAGCATTGATATGCTTTGTTTTATCCATGCGGAAAAATAATAGTTTTACCAGGAGGGCAACAACCACTGAGATAAGTCTGGGGGTAAATAATATGAAACAATCGGGGACACTATACTTTTTCTGTGGAAAAATGGGCGCCGGAAAATCAACTAAATCAAAACAATTGGCAAAAGATACACATGCGGTATTATTGTCTGAGGATGAATGGCTTTCCTCTCTTTATCCAAATCAGATCGAATCATTTGAGGATTATCTAAAATTTTCAGCGCAGCTCAAGCCGTTGGTGAAAAGGCATGTCCAAAACATTTTAAGTGTCGGGACGGATGTAGTGATGGATTTTCCAGCTAACACTCAAAAACTGCGAAAGTGGTTTTTGGAGATGGCGTCAGAGGTCAACGCAAACCATCAACTCATTTTCCTTAATCTAAATAACGAGCAATGTTTACATCATATTGCACTAAGGCGTAAGGAACAGCCCGAAAGAGCAGCTTTTGATAACGAAGCGGTATTTAATCATGTGACTAAATTTTTTGAAGCACCAGAAGCATCCGAAGGTTTAAACATTTTGGAGCATTCCCCTGATTAAAATGATAGTTCTTCCCGACTGAGACGCAAGGACCGTCCCTAGGACTTTAAAAAGGAAAAGTTCTGAGCAATAGACCTGCTCAGAACTCAAGGATCATTTCAATGTACTTCCGTCAATATACACTTTCAATCTGTCAATCTTTCCATCACGATTGAAAATCGATTGACTTGTTACATGATTTAACGTATCGGCATCTACAAAAATTGTTTCTGTTCCATCTTTATAACAAACGATGATTTTCGTTTGATTTTCTAAATAATAGATGACGGGAACTGCACAGAATGTAAATCCCAGGGAATTCTTCTCTAACTGGATAATTGTTTCTGTATCCGAAGCATGGTTATTCCTAGGCAGTGTCCAGATTTTCTTCTCTGATAAAAACTCAGACTTTGTTAATAGCTCTGGTTTAAATCGAATCAGTCCATCCTCAACTTTTACTCCTAACTCACCTAGTCTAGAGATAAAGTCTTCTTTAACCTGTCCGGTCATTCCCGGCTGTTGTACGCCTGCAAAGCTCGGAGTATGGGAATAAGCCTCTGTTGGAAATGCGCCGTATTGTTCTGGTGATTTTTCTACTCCGATTCCTGCCTTAAGATCTTCATAATAATTCATAAGCGTCCTGGCTTCTTTAGTCAGCCCTTGTTGATCAGAGAAAACTTCAAAGTTTTCTTGTGTCGCCAGGACTAGCTTTGATACCATGTGCCAATAGATGCTTCCTAAGCCTTCATACTTATAGAACGTGCCGGAGCGTCCTGTAAAAGCATGATGGTCAAAAAGGTTCGTGAAGATTTCTTCAACGTTTTTAATATCCTCATCTTGATACTCTTTTGTGGCTTTAAGTGCTTCTCGAATCTCTTCGCCGTTTCTGAATTGACCGTTAAAATGGTACTTTCCATTCACGTCTTTTTCAATAAACCGTGTGGTATTCCGATTCAGTTCTGCTTTTAAAACCGTTGATGACATCACTTGTGATTCAGGAATCACATTTTTCTCTAAAAACTTTGGCAGCTCACGATTCGGATAGAGCATATAGCTGTTTTGGTCTTCGCGATAAATAGAGCTATTTCGAAGTGCTTCTAAGACATCAATGGTTTCTTTTCCATCCAAAGCTTTTGAACTTAGAACGGCAACCTGGCCTTCTAACATCTCATAAAGATTTGAAATGCTACAGTTTTCCTGATCAAATCGGATGAGATTGTAAGAGTGGTACAGGCCGTCTTCTCGTTTATTCTTTTTAATAGAATCTTGTAAGTGGAGCATCGAAACCTCAATAAATTCTTTCAGCGATTCGATGGAAAGTGCACCTTTTTCTCCTGTAAAACCATTGTCATAGATGGAGTTTCTATAGGTTTCTCCAATCTTGCCTAATGCTTTTACAATAGAATAACGAGTGTCATTGGACATTTTACTGCCAAGGTATTGTTGACTATCCTTCAATACCGCCATTGTTTCCTGGAACATCTGATGCACTTCAACTGAAACCTCAATGGAGTCTTCTTTCAATTCCTTCACGATTTGACTCATGAAAGCCTGGAAACGATGCACATAATACAGGGTAACCATGGACAATCCATTACCAACAAGAGCATTGTTCGCATCGTTCCACTCTGGCAGCTGCGTATTCATCCAAATGCCACCCTCAGGCACATAGTTTGAAAACTTGGCAAGAAGGGTGACCAAAAGTTTTTCCATTAAGTTAACTTTGTAGATTCCATCCTTGTTGGAAACTAACTTGCCATCTGATCCAAGAGTTGCCGTTTTGTTTTCAATACGCTGATCACGCTCTTCATCATAAACAATGCTGTTTCTTGGATCCTTGACTAATGCATCAAATCCTTTAATCCTGTAGGGAACATTTCCATAGACATATATGTCTTTTTGAAGAAGTGCCTGCAATTTTTCAGGATGATAAGCCTTTGATAGTTCCATCAGTTTTAAAAGATAAATAATTTGGTGATCTCCCCAATATCCAATATTCGACCACGGATCTTCAGGGTCAAGCTTTTCCCAGTCGATTCCGGCTTTCGTAATCCGGTAAGGGTTATAGCCGTCAGGTGTTGATGCATTTACAAATTTAGCAATGATGCTCTCCGTATATTCAGGATAGGAAATGGATAACGCTTCCCAATTCTGAAAAATATCACGCCAATTTCCTTCAAACTTCAGATCTTTGCCACCATCTTCTTTGGCAATCTCGATACTGAATTTATTCCATGGACGGCTCGGGTCTCCATGCCGCCTGCTATAGGTAAGTGGCAAGTACTCAAATACTAACCGCTCAAAATCCTTGCAGCCACGCTCAGCTGCCAAAGCAATCAGTTCATTATAATTAATGGTTTCAGGCAATTGATTCATAAAATCCAGCTGTTCCGTAAAGACTTCTTTATTCCAAGTACCTACGAATGCTTTGAAATCTTCTCGATCAATTCCATAGCCATTTGCATAGATACCGCCGCGCATAATATTGTAAAGGGTATTTGAAAAGTGTCTGTAACCCGCCTTCTCATTAGCAGTACTTTGGAATCCGTCTGCATCAAAGACAAGTTTTTTAAGATTGTTATCCCCTTTTGCAACATCAGCTTCTATGTTTTCAAGAATGGAGTGTTCATTCGTAAGATCCTTAATAAGTTTCTCAACTTTTGAAGCGCTTTGATTCAGTTCAGCAGCGATATACCAGTTTTTTGCTTCATTTCCCTTAAGGTGGATCGAATCTGAAACATAGTAAGAACCTCTTCGGCCCTTTATATCCACTTCCGTTTGAATCTCTTCATTTTGTGAGAAAGCTTTAATCTGCTGTTCGGATAAAAGGTAGCTAGGATTCTCAAGTCCCTTTGACCAAACGGTCGTGGCTTTCAATGATTCACTTGGCTCCGCTTTATCGGTTAAAATCGAACTTAGCGTGTAGATGCCAAGTCCTGCTTCTTCAACTAATTCACACCGTTTATATCCATCAACAAGGGTACTTTTTGTGGTTTGCAAAAGCGTGTTGACTCCGTAAGGCAGGATGTTGCGAATCCCGTCCAGGACTCGAATCTCTGCTTCCTGTTCCGCCATGTTCACCAAACTGGATTCTTTAATAAATCCAAATAAATCACTGCTCTTCCATGTGTAGGCATAACGAACCTCAAGATCATGGTTAATCTCTTCAAACATAATCTTATTGCCAATGGTGTTTTTATATAGGTTTCTCGTAATCTTGTAGACATCGCTATGGTGAAGTGAGAAAGGTTTCCACAGAAAATTCTTTTCATCTTTACTTATAATCAGGACGGTATTTGATCCGGTTGTCTCAATACTGTCATGGATTTTATCATCTGTATCATATGGAAATAAGGCTGACTCTGCATTTTTACGGCCGCAAGTCAGTCCGCCAGTACTTGATATGAACATCCAAAGGTCGACATCACTTACGACCGTCATAAAGAATGGATTCATTTGATTGTAGTTTTCTATCTTGAAATAAGTTTCCTCATTCATCGTTACCGTTTGCAGGGAGACTGGTTTCGTTCCAGCGTGCAAAGCTGCATTTCCATAATATAAGGTTGGGATATTTCTCATTGTATATTCCTTTCTAATCAAATTTTAAAAAATATCAAATCACTAATTATAGTTTAACCTTTAGTTGTATTTTTCTTTAGGTTCGGTTTTTTGTAAACGGTCCCAAACTTTTAGGGAGTGTATTGCAGCGCTTATAAAGTAATCTAATTCAATCGGGTTATAGACGCATTTAAGTCACCAGCAGTTGCCACTTACACTAAAACACACGGTGAAGCTGGCGGAGAAGGTACTTACAATACTATAGTCTTATCCATTGGCTGAAAAGGCTCAGTTAATAGTTTGTTTTATTTCCATCTTTTGGTGTGATATATTGGTATGAGCCTTTGGAAGCGCTTGAAGGAGAGGGCTAGCTTAAATGGGAGTGAACTGAATTGGATAGTATCATTTTTGATTTAGATGGAACAATTTGGGATCCAATCGACACTGTACTTAGTGCATGGAACAACGTGATAAGAAAAAATAATCTCATAAATAGTGAATTAACCCGGAATGACTTTGAAGGTACGATGGGTTTACAGATGAATGAAATAAGCCGGAGATTCTTTCCTACCCTTACTGAGGAGGACCGACAAAAGATAATAAGTGATTGTTGCGAAGCAGAACATTCTGTCATAGAAAAAAACGGAGGGGTTCTTTTTCACAATGTAGAGAACGTCCTAAAGAAGCTTTCTCAAAAATACAAACTATACATCGTCAGTAACTGCCAAGATGGTTACATAGAAGCGTTTTATAAGTTTCATAGGCTTGATCAGTATTTTTTAGACTTTGAAAACCCAGGCAGAACGGGTCTGTCAAAAGGTGAAAATATTAACTTGATTATTGAGAGAAATAACTTATCAAGCCCAGTCTATGTGGGCGACACACAAGGTGATTTAGAAGCAGCCAGATTTGCTGATATTCCCTTTATTTATGCTGAATATGGATTTGGCCAAGTAAGTGAATATGATATGAAAATTAAAAGTTTTGAAGAACTTTTAAGAGTATTCTAGTGGATGTTAAATCTGTACATAAAGGAAGGTTAAATATGAGGAGAATCCCTTTTATTGTTTTAATGATGGCTTTGCTGGTCATGGTTGCAGGCTGCTCACAGACTGAAGGGAAGAGTGACACGTTACCTACAAACGAGGAAGAAAATCAAACTGTTGGTCCTGACTTAGATGATGACAATGGAGAAGAAGCCCAACCGTCTGAAACAGATGGTGCTTCAGATAAACAACTCTCAGAAAATATGAATATCGACCAGTACTTGAATGCGCACTACAAAATTGATGGGACGCATTATGAAACGGACGTATGGGAAAGCGACTCAGGAATGACGAACTACACAGTTAAATTGCTGCCAGATACTCAAGAGTACAGTCAGGAAATCAACGAAAAATTTCAGAATGGACATACGAAGAGTTATGAAGAAACTGAAACGATGTTCGATATGGCGAAACAAATCATGGATGAATTGCCTGAAGTTAAAAATAAGAGTCGCGTGGATTCAGTCAGTTGGGTCTCCTATGATGGTGAATTCACAGTCGTACTGATCCAGGATTTTGAAAATAGTGAACATCAGGCGGACGAGGAAACTCTATCTAAATATACAAGTAAACAAATTGAGTACGCTCGAGTTTGGCTGCAACTAGGACCCAATCAGGAAATCGATGAATTGAATGTCCGGCATATTCCGGCGGGGGAGAAACTGAATCCTGACGATGAGACAAGTGCCAGTTATCCGGAGGATGTCATCCAGTTGGCAGGTTCTCGGTTGGTGGATGGCTCAGTGACTTATAGTGGTAATGGAGATGGCACGATCAATATATACAATATCCCTCTGCGTTGGGATGGTAAATATCCAGCTGGGAAGGATTTTTATAATAGAATCCTTCAAAGTACAAAGCTCGTCCCTATCGATACTGGGCACGATCAAAAGATCATACAACTGATAAAATTGCAGAATGTTCATTAAGCAAAATCGTGAACCTGTAATGATGGAAGCGAGGGTTTTATTTGAGGATAATCGGTATTGACCTATCAGGTATAAAAAATCATAAGGATACGGTTCTCACTATTTTTAAACAAGAGGAAAACCACCTGCAATTGGTTAAGTGGGCAAATAACTTAAGCGATCAGGACATATTGCACGAGATTTTTGAGCAAAGTCAATTGGATGAGGTAGTTATCGGAATTGATGCACCCTTATCCTATGAAGACGGTGGCGGAGATCGAAAGAGTGACCGGGAACTAAGGAAGTTCATTGTGAATTTTGGGATGAGATCCGGATCAATCATGCCGCCAACCTTAAATAGAATGGTGTATTTAACTTTAAGGGGAATAAAACTTAGTAGAGAAATAGAGAATTTAAACAGCGCGTATCCCATTTCTATAGTTGAAGTCCATCCAGGGTCCATCATTGGATCAAGACTGTCCAAACAAAATATTGGATATGTGCTGGCTTACAAGCAAGAACGATCCGCTAGAAGCTATATTCGAAATTGGCTTGCGGAGCAGGGGCTTACACAATTACCTACTGAAATAGAAGAAGAAAGCCATTCTATCGATGCGTGTGCAGCTGCGTTAGGGGCATGGCATTGGAAGGCTCCTTCGTATAGTACAAAGTGGATCTACCCGGCGAATCTCCCTCTGCATCCTTATGACTATTGCTGTTAAATTCAGCGTTAGTTGGCCGTGAGTATTGGAAATTCGTTAGGTTCAGTTGTTATTTCTTTAGTATTCATTGCGGTTACCTCAATTAATTCCATCTTTAGATTTCAACCAAGGTAATAATGTAATGAGTAAATTTAGGCAAAACAAGATGGAATGGAGGAGGTCAGTATATGGATGCTTTATTTATTATTGAAAGAATAAATGATTTGTTCAATATAACAAATAAGGAAATCTATTCAAGGGAATCTGGGCTTACATACCATGCAGATAAAAAAGTTAAAAAGGTAGGCTACTGTGTGAACCTCACGCTTGAAACGATAGAGGAAGCAAGAATGCATGGAGTTGAAATGATGGTGACACATCACGATGCCTGGGATGAAATATATGGATTAAAAGAGGCATGCATCGAAAAACTAACAGAATACGGCATAAGTCACTACTATAATCATTTGCCTCTTGATGACTGTAACTTTGGAACAAATGATAGCTTATTAGAAAAATTGAATTTAGAAATTGTTAAAAGAACTCATGAATGGGAAGGGTTCTTTTTTGGCAGAGTCGCAGAGTATGATGAAGAAATCGAATTTAATGACTTAGTAAAAAAGATGGAACATTTGCTTGAAGAACCAGTTAAATCTTGGCGGTTTAATGATAAAACGGTAAAGCGAGTGGGCTTGGTTTGTGGCAATGGAGCGCCAACAGCTTGCCTTAAGGAAGCTGTTGAAAATGATTGTGATGTATACATTACAGGTGAATGTAATTTGTATACGATTCAATATGCTCAGTTTAAAGGGATGAATCTGATCATTGGCAGTCATACTTTCACGGAATTCTTTGGAGTTGAAAGTTTAGCATTGAAATTGAATAAGACTATTAAAGATCTTGAAATCGTGAGACTTAATGAAGAGCATTATGAGGAGAATATAAAAGAAGAACAGATGCGAAATAACCGTTAATATCCAGCCTAACAATTAATAAATGACGTACCAGGGTCTCATGAGATCCACATTACAATTGGTGCACCTGAAGTGTGTGGCACAACTTATTACCAAGTAAGACAACTAACCCATCGGGCGTTGTCTTTTTTTTATTCCCCTTACTCTATGTAAGTTTTCGTATTCTGCGATATATCAATATTCCGAGTTTTAAAGCTAGTTAATCATTATTTCTGAAGTTTGCCTCCTTCACATCTCCTACCTCCATTAATGTTATAAGACAGACGTGGATTTTCTTTAACGATTCCTGATTTTAAACAAATAGTCCAATCCTCTGTAAAGAAATTCCCATAAGATATTGTGTTCTCAATAAAAAATAAGGGAGTGAGATTATTGAGAGATAATGAGAATCACAATAAGGATTTTTCAGCGAATGTTAGCAATTGTTCAAACAGAAACGTAGAACCAGATGTGAATTTTGATGCAAGGATCAGCAAAGTACCTGTAGTCTTAGCTGAGATTGAAGTTAGCACCCCGGTTAAAGTTGACATTACTTTTCCGGAAGATGTACTGGAAATCAAGGATATAAAAAAACGAGTAGTCCTTGTTCAATGTCGTCTTCTGGTGCCAACTAATCAGCTATTCATAAAAGGATATGTAGAAAAAAATATCAGATACGCTGCTGCACCAAAGGGATGGAAGCGAAAGTCTATAGACTCGGATATCCGATCTCTTACTGTGAAAGCTCCTTTTGAGTGTACCACTTCAATTAGGGATTTCATAACTCGTCCAGTAAACGTTCGATTTAACCAGCGAAGTGAATTTGATTTCTTGGTTAAAGAACCTTTACCGAAAGGTTATCCTGAAAAAGATGAGCTGCTGACGAGCGACCCTTCTCAATTTCATCAATCTAGTACTCAACATTATAATGAACTTCCATACTGTGACTTGGTCTCCAGTAATATTATAGAATACGATGAAGCAACAGACAGGGAACCGTTACAAGAGGGAGCAGTATTTGAAGGAACGTTTAGGCATATCGTCGAAAAGATGATTGTCAAATTCACAATCAAGCTGCTTCAGAAACAACAAGTTCCAATTGGTGGGGGAGCACCTGGACCGACTGGACCGACCGGACCGACGGGGCCAACAGGACCGACAGGGGCAATTGGGCCAATCGGAGAAACCGGAGCAACGGGAGCAACAGGGACAACAGGGACAACAGGGACAACAGGAGCAACAGGAGCAACCGGAGCAACAGGGACAACAGGGCCAACCGGAGCAACCGGAGCAACCGGAGCAACAGGACCGACGGGAGCAACAGGACCGACGGGAGCAACCGGAGCGACCGGACCGACAGGAGCGACCGGACCAACGGGAGCAACAGGACCAACAGGACCGACGGGAGCAACAGGACCGACAGGAACGACAGGGCCAACAGGAGCAACCGGAGCAACAGGAGCGACCGGACCGACAGGAGCGACCGGACCAACGGGAGCAACAGGACCAACAGGACCAACCGGACCGACGGGAGCGACAGGACCGACGGGAGCAACAGGACCAACCGGAGCAACCGGACCAACGGGACCAACAGGACCAACGGGAGCAACCGGAGCGACCGGACCGACAGGAGCGACCGGACCAACGGGAGCAACAGGACCAACAGGACCAACCGGACCGACGGGAGCAACAGGACCGACAGGAACGACAGGGCCAACAGGAGCAACCGGAGCAACAGGAGCGACCGGACCGACAGGAGCGACCGGACCAACGGGAGCAACAGGACCAACAGGACCAACCGGACCGACGGGAGCGACAGGACCGACGGGAGCAACAGGACCAACCGGAGCAACCGGACCAACGGGAGCAACCGGACCAACGGGAGCAACCGGACCGACTGGACCAACGGGACCAACGGAGCCAACGGGACCAACAGGGCCAACAGGACCGACGGGACCAACGGGACCAACGGGGCCAACGGGACCAACGGGTCCAACAGGACCGACTGGACCAACAGGACCGACGGGACCAACGGGGTCAACAGGTCCAACAGGACCAATTGGACCAACGGGACCAAGAACAGATGATGAATGTGATTGTTGTGTAGATCCAATGAGAAGATTATTAGAAGATTTAGCTACACCAGACACTCCTAATATAGATTTCAGTACAACCCAACAGAGTAATTTGGGTCCACTGGTGAATGCGACAATCAATGCAGTTATTGGCGATTATGTAATATTGAATGATGGAGAGATTGCAATTCCAATTTGTAAAATAGTTGGATTAAGAGGAGCCAATCTTGCTGGAGTAACGCTACCAACTTCACCAGATTCAGAAGGAGGCTTCTGTGATTGCTGTGAGCAAGCTACGAGGGATATTCTAGAAGCAATTCCTAATGGATCAACTACTGATATTCAAACAGAAGGCGCTGGAAACTTTGATACTATTGGTGATGCAACAATAGGTGACATAGAGGAAGGGTTGGTGAGAGTGACTTCTGGTGCAGCAACTATAATATTATCTACTTGCCACATTTCAGCATTTACTGACATAAAACCATTAGGTTTAACTTTCCCACCAGACCCATCTTAATTGCAAGAAATTTAAAGTGCAGAGAAAAAATTGCTTCTCTGCACTTTTTTATTTATGAATAAAAAGTCATTTATGGAAATAAGACATAAAATGATTGGTGAACAAAAATTCTTTAGTTAAGGCTCTTTTCGTAAGCTTTGTTGTTTTACTTATAATAGTAAAAATAGGCTTCTGGATTTTTCGATAGACATATTTCGGGACGGTAATATCTCGAAGTGAGTCTGAAGGGGAATACAGTATGTAAGCTTATTCAAAAAGCAACAATCAATGCGAACATAGCCTTAGTTAAAAATGGATGTGAGGTATATTGATTCAAGAACTTCGAACAAAAGAGTTTAATGACCGGCTAGCACGCCTTCCTTATTTGAAAAATCAGGTACTAACAGGACCTGGTAAAAGCAATGGTAAGCTGCATATTGTCTACGCAATGACCCATGTAGGAATTTGTGGTGGTGTAAAAGTAATATTTGAACATGCGAACAAACTACAGAACGCTGGTGCTAAAGTAACGCTTGTTTCGCATTATCAAAAGCCTAACTGGTTTCCAATTGAAACAGATTATATCCAAGTTCCATTTGACCTTGAACTAGCAAAAGGAATCCCGGATTGCGATGTCATTGTAGCCACTTACTGGGACCACATTCAGGCATGTATTGAATCAGGCATTGCACCTGTTGTTTATTTTGAGCAGGGTGATTTTCATTTATTTGACTATGATTCAATGAATTTAACATTAAAGAACTTTATTCAGAGACAATATGAAGTTCCTCCTTTTGTTTTTACTGTTTCAAACCAGGCAGCAGGATTGATTACAAAGATATATGGAAGAGAAGCACAGGTTTTCCCGAATGCAGTAGATGAAAGTGTGTTTTGTGTAAATGGAGAAAAAGAGTTAGGGGAACGTCCATACTTATTGATGGTTGGGGGAGAAAGTGCAGCTTTTAAAGGTATTCCTGATATCATTAATGCATATGAAAAAGTAAAAGAAGAATTAGATATTGATCTGTATTGGATCACACCAGAAGAGCCCTCTGAAAAGTTAAGAAGCCGGGTCACGAGGGTATTTGTCAACCCAAGGCAACAAAAGATAGGCAGCCTATATAGAGGTGCTGCTATATATGTATGTGGGTCAACATATGAGAATTTTCCACTGCCGCCCCTTGAGGCAATGGCCTGTGGGTGTCCTGTTGTTACAACAAATAATACAGGTTCACTGGAATATGCAGTACATGAACAGAATGCCTTCATTTGTAATATGAGAGATCCTGTTGATATGGCCGAAAAAATAAAAGAAGTGTTTTCAAATGATTGCCTAAAAGAGAGTTTGATAACGAATGGATTAGCTACAGCGAATCATTACAACTGGAAAACGATCATCCAGAACATCCTGGAGTATTATAAAAACATTGCAGAGCACGAAGTTTCACCTGAAAACACATTAGAGGATTGGGATATAGCCATAAGAGAAAAGGATTGTTTAAATAAGGAAGATTATATTAGGTTGAAAAAAATGCTCCTTGTAACGAATGCAGATATTGTAAGGGTACCTGTCATTTATTCTATAGAAAAAGTTCCTCAAATAGCGAGGTGGGAAGTAGTCGCAATTAGGAAAAACAGCGATGGAGGAATGGTTGAAGAATGCTATTGTCCTGAATGGCCATTAAGGAAGCTCTATTTGTATAATTTAAAAGGCTATCAATCATTTCTGGAAAAACAATATGATAAGGCATTAGATGAATTTACACAATTATATAATGGGGATCAGTCAAAAGATAAAGCGGTTTGGGCAAGATGGATTGTATTAACATTAATCAGGCTGCAGCGGAAACAAGAAGCAAAGAGAAAACTAAACGATTTTATTAAAGAATATCCACACAATGCGGATTTTTATAAATTAAGGATATTAGCAGGGGAAAGGGATCATCCAGACTCGTTTTCGATTGAGGCAATAAAAATATTAGGTGAGGCTACTGCTTCTTCAGAGTTTTTCTATAAAATTGAACCGTAAAATAACAGAAACCCTCTAAAAATTTTAGAGGGTCATTTATATCTATTCACACGTTTATCGATGGTATTTTGACCTTTTATCAAACCGATTGCTCTTATGTTTTGTATAGGTTCGTTATAATTCGGTTGAATGGTTAGCGCTTTGATAAAATGTGAAAAGGCTTCGTCATACTTTTTTAAATAAAGGTAGGCTTCTCCGAGGTAATTTTCGAGAATATGATTTTTCTCATCTGCTTTACGAAACATATTTACGGCACGGTGATAATCCTTTTCTACAAGAGCTTTCATTCCTTCAAAAAAATCCCTGTCAGATTGGGTTTTGATCAGAGGGATGGCATCCCTGAACATATAGATTGCCTCATCCAGCATTCCTCGTCTTGAAAGAGCTACACCTGCTATCAGTTTTGCGGTAAATAGCGAGTTCCCAGCACCTGAATTCCAATCCACTTCCGGAATCCATTTCAAGTCCTCATCTCTTAAATTCTTCCTTACATGCCTGGTCAATACTTCTAGATCTTTGTTGTTCGTCACATTTGTTTGATGTCTTCTGTATAGATATAAGGGTTCTGGAATATGATAGGATTTCCACTCTCTAGCGATTTGCAGGACTAGATCTGTATCGGAACCGACCTTTACTTGTTCATCATGCAAAATGCCATTAATCGCTTCTCTTTTAAAAATGATAGTTGGATTATTAAAAGGTGTACCTGTATTCAGCAAGAAAGGGTACATGGCTTCGGGGAAAATATTGTTGGATTGCCAGTAGCCAAAGGGTTTGCCCTTCTCAGTCATTAACAGCATGTCACTATGGACAAATCCAATGTCACTTGATTCCAAACCCTTTAGCATCCTTTCAAATCTATTGGGAAGGGAGATGTCATCAGAGTCATGGATCGTGATATATTCTCCTTTTGCCTGCTTTAGCCCTGCATTTTTGGCTCCTGCTACTCCTTTGTTTTCTTGCTTATAGTACCGAATGCGCGGATCATGAAAAGATAGGATGACCTCCTCACTTCCGTCTGTTGACCCATCGTTTATAATGATTAATTCAAAGTCGGCTAACGTCTGGTTTAAAATACTCTGGATTGCTTCGCCAATAAAATGTTCGCTGTTATAAACGGCTAGAACTACACTTATCATTTTAATTCCCTACTTTTTAATTTTGTTTGATCATTTTCCTTCCTTCTATATACCAATCTAATAGATGACCAAAATCTATAGCCACTTTACCCTTTTTGGCTATGTCTACGCATATTAGGTTTGCTGGTATTCCAGCGGATACAAAGGCAACATCAAATTCATATTGATTTACTTCTTCAAGTACTTTTGGCACTTCATAAATATTAGGGACTGATATCGTGCCTACAATCGACTTATACCCCAAATTCTTAAAATATTTCGAGCCGTCCTTTGCCCGGTTTCCGATAAGTAAAATACGATATTTTGATAGCAGGTCATGATAGATGGTGAATCCGTCATTCATCAAATAATTTATGCGGGAATCGGTAATATTCATTTCATTCAAAGGCAGCTTCAGTGATTTGGCAAGCTTGTTGAATAATCGCTGATAAGTTGGATATCTGGCAGCAGGAATACCAATGATATCAGCTTCAGATAAATTTCTGGTAAGTTCCTTTCTTTTATCAATGTCAGGTACTTTAAAGCCCCCTAAGGCATATTTCAACTTTCCACTTTTGTTGATTACTTCAGAAGGAACCAAAATATCATGTGCTAGCGCCAAAAGTTCCCCATCACCTAAGCGAATGACACTTAGGCCCTTTTTTTCACTCGTAGCTTGCCAAATTTGCTTCTTTACTTCATGTGGAGTTTTAAGTTGAATAATGTCCTTTGAGAAACTCTTCAAGCCCTCCTCGATAATGTCTTCAATATTATAAGGGAGATATTGATTATCCTTTAATTTTCTTTGTATGAGATCCTCCCCGCCTTTATAGATAGCTTCTGAAGCTAATGAGGCTTTATCCCATTGGCCAGGATACCCAAGATTATAGATCGTTTCCCATTGTTCTCTAGAGATTGAGTAACTCAAGAAATGTCTCCTCTCCATGTGATTTTTGCAGTCTTAATATTATATTTTCAAGCAAATGAATGGTTCATAAATGAAGCCCGAACAACGGGTTGAAAAAGAACATAAGGTATAAAGAAAACAATAAACTAAGCTGTGAAGGGAGAAGACAATGAAGGTATTGGTTGTAGGAGGTGCAGGTTTTATCGGCTCACATGTTGTAGATGCACTGGTTAAGAAGGGCTATGAAATAGTAGTAGTGGATAATCTTTCTTCAGGAAAGAAGGATTTCCTGCATCCAGGGGCCGCGTTTTATTCTTTGAATATACTAGATGAAGGTTTTGTGACTATTTTTGAAAAGGAAAGGCCAGATGCAGTCTTCCATCTTGCAGCACAGATCAATGTCCAGAAATCAATCGAAAACTCAAGACTAGACGCTGAGGTCAATATATTGGGTACGTTGAAAATTTTAGAACTATGTAAAAAACATGATTGTAAATTGATTTACTCCTCCTCAGCCGCAGTCTATGGGAACCCCGTCTATTTGCCTGTGGACGAACGCCACCCTGTTAAACCTCTATCAAACTATGGTATTTCGAAATACACTCCAGAAATGTATATCTCCCTTTATTCCCAGCAATATGATGTTGATTATACGATTCTGCGCTATGCGAATGTTTATGGACCAAGGCAGGATGCAGAGGGAGAAGGAGGTGTCGTTTCGATTTTCATGAAAAAAATGATCAATAATGAACCGCCGATAATCTTTGGGAATGGAGAACAAACCAGGGACTTTATTTATGTAGAAGACGTTGCTGCAGCTAATATCGCTGCTATGGAAAAGGATTGCCGCGGCGTTTTCAATATAAGCAGTAATCAAGAAATGACCATTAACTCGCTCGTCGACGAAATTAATTCTTCATTGAAAACCAAGCTGGCACCCATTCATAAAAAATTCAGGGCCGGCGATATCCTCCATAGCTGCCTTAATAACCTATTGGCACAAAATAAACTAGGTTGGGAGCCTAGATTTTCTTTCAAAGAGGGATTGAAGAAGACGGTTGACAGCTACAGGCAGTGAATCGTTACGGTATAGAAGAGCTTGAAAGGGAGTTTTGGTTATGAAAAAATTTTTACTTGTCTATGACGTAGATTGGTGGGTTCTTGGCAAGCATGCCATGGTCGTTCAATCTCATAATCCAAATCTAGAAATAGCATCGATTCAATCAGTGTATAACCGGGTTGCAGCACATGGCGCGAAAAAGATTAATGACCAATATGAAGTTATTTCTGCCATGTGTTTAGGTCTGGCAGAATACTTGCTGAAGGCAGGGGTAAGAGTAGACAGTTCATTAGCGGTATCTTACTTTTATTTTACTAAAAACCAGCCCGAATTTAAGGAGTGGCTGGGTGACTTCGAGTTAAATCCGCCATTTATCAATAAATACCTAACAAGAATCAATAAAATCGGGTGCATAAATCCAAAGCTTGCTTCCTTTTTGGGAGACATTGTACCTAATTGTAATGTGAAATATTTAAAGCAGTTTGTCGATACAGAACTCTTTAAACCTAAAGAGAAAAAAGACTGTGGAAAACTTGTAATTGGCTGGGTTGGTGATGTGAAAAAGAAAAGTAAAAACTATGAAACTCTTTACAAGCCAATCAAGGATTCTTTTGCAGACAACTCAAAAGTTGAGTTTAAAGAAGCAACTATGGACTCCTACGTCCCCGTTGAAAAGATGCCAAATTATTATCATTCGATTGATTTGCTACTAATCACTGGTAACAACGAAGGGGGTCCTGCTCCTGCACTAGAAGCTTATGGTTGTGGAGTACCTGTTATTTCCACCAATGTTGGGTATGTGAAGGAAGTGGCACCGTCATCAGCCAAGCATCTGGTTCTGGACAGTACTGATCCAGCTGAATATATTAAAGTGATTACTCATTTACTGGATCAAAGAGACGAGTTGCTCAAGTATGGAAAAGAAGGTAGTCAATCTGTCCTAAATAATTATTCGATTGAAAAAACGGTGCCTGAATGGAATCAGTTTTTGTTCGAAATGTAAAAAGAAGTAAGGGCACCCCTTACTTCTTTTCTTTTTTACTCTTCAAAAAATCGCCGAAGAACTTCTCATTGAACAAAACCTGCTTGTCATCCGGGCGGTATTTTTTAGCATTCTGATTATGTTCAATCGATTTTTCTACATTACCTAATTCCCAATAGCATACGCATAGCTGAAGCTGCGGGTACCATGTGGAATAAGCCTGGTTCTGGAAGCCGGCTGTGTCCTTATTTTTCTGTGTGGCGGTAGTATACCAAAAAATTGCTGTATGATAATCCTTATTGGTCTTGAAACGATCGCCAATCCGGCAACACGGTTCAGGCCGTGGTACATCGAAAGACAGCGACTTCAGCAGGGCATCCATTTCTTCATCTTTTTCTCCTCTATTGGCATGGCAATCAGCCAGATTCAAACATGCACATATGTTGTCCTCCACCCAGCCTTTTTTGCCACCCAGGAACTCATTATAATAAATGATTGCTTTTTCAAATTGCCTATGGTCACGAAGCTCATTGGCATAATAGTAAAGATCTCTTGGCGAAAAGTCTTCTCCTCTTTTAATCCGATTTTCATATATTCTTAAATTCCTGTCTGAATGGCCGATCGATTGTTTTTCATCTTTTTTATGCTCTACTGATATATCAGAGGATAAAATATTGCCGCTCACATCAAGATATTCATGGACGGGTCCGTTCCATTTGAAGTTCTTGATTCTCTTCACCAGGCGGTTCCTTCTGTAGTGGAAAGTCGGGTTCCCATATTCATCCCTAAGGATGACATAGATCATGGAGACAGCATCAACATTCGAATTCAGAGAGGTTTTCAGCTTTTTGAACTTTTGCTGGTCGGCCGGCAGCAAAATATCATCAGCATCGAGCCAAAGGATATACTCCATCGTGGCGTTGCTGAAGGCAAAATTCCGGGCTGCGGAAAAGTCTTCAATCCATTCGAAATCAAGTACTTTATCAGTGAACTGCAGGGCTATTTCCTTCGTCCTATCAGTCGATCCGGTATCCACAATGACGATCTCATCACAGATATCCTGTACACTCCTGAGACAGTTCTCCAACACTTCTTCTTCGTTTTTAACAATCATGCAGAGACTGATGGTGGTCATTGTTACCCCTCCTGTAAAAGATTTTCTTCTCATTTTATGTAAAGAGATAAAAATGTGAAACCCGTTCGTATCCGGTTGTGGAATATAGATCTCAAGGTAACACTTTATTTTAACCAGCCCAGTGGAATGCTAAGTGGTGGAAAGTTGAAATTACCATTTCAATCAGTTTGATAAAAAGTGCCCAAGCATGGTATAAGTGTAAAAGGAGCAGGGACATTCTGCTTTTTAATTTTGGGATAAGGGGAAGGTCGTTTATCCCATGATGAGAGGAATTGAACTAAGATGAAAGAGAATTTTTGGCGTGATTTACCACGGCCATTTTTTATATTGGCACCAATGGAAGAAGTGACGGATGTTGTTTTCCGCCATGTAGTGAGTGAAGCGGCAAGACCGGATGTGTTCTTTACAGAGTTTACGAACTCGGAAAGCTATTGTCACCCAGATGGAATCAAGAGTGTGCGCGGACGCTTGACTTTTACAGAGGATGAACAGCCGATGGTAGCTCATATATGGGGGGACAAGCCTGAAAACTTTAAGCAAATGAGCATTGGTATGGCAGAAATGGGTTTTAAGGGTCTGGATATCAATATGGGCTGTCCGGTTCCCAATGTGGTACAGAACGGGAAGGGAAGCGGCCTAATCCGTCGTCCTGAGGTTGCAGCTGAATTAATTCAGGCTGCCAAAGCAGGAGGATTGCCGGTAAGTGTCAAGACAAGGCTTGGTCTTACGGAAGTAGACGAATGGCAGAGCTGGCTGAAACACATTTTGGAACAAGACATTGCCAACCTTTCCATCCATCTGCGTACAAGGGATGAAATGAGCAAGGTGGATGCACATTGGGAGCTAATCCCGGAGATTAAGAAGCTTCGTGACGAGGTGGCACCAGATACTCTTTTGACAATCAATGGAGATATCCCTGACCGACAAACCGGCTTGAAGCTAGTTGAGCAGTATGGTGTTGATGGGGTGATGATTGGACGAGGCATTTTCCATAATCCATTTGCCTTTGAACTGGAGAAGAAAGAGCATGGCAGTGAGGAATTGCTTGACCTCTTAAGCTTGCATATGGAGCTCCATGATAAATATTCACATCTGGAGCTGCGGCCTTTCACGGCGCTTCATCGCTTTTTCAAAATCTATGTCAAAGGATTCCCCGGGGCGAGTGCATTAAGAAATCAGTTAATGAACACGAAGACAACAGATGAAGTGCGTGAATTGCTTGATAATTTTGCGTCACAGAATCTTGATGAACAAATGAAGCAGTAAGATAGCGAACGGAATCAGGTGATACTGGTTCCGTTATTTATTTGTAAAATCATCAACAATACCCCTTGAATGTTAATACAATCAACATGTAAAGAGGATAGCGCAACTTATATTATAGGGAGGCAACTAAAGTAAGTGTTCACATAATTGTTGATAAGTTTTAAAAAAGCGAAATTCAACCAGATACGCAATATGGTATTATTTTTTCATCAGGTGGACAAAAATGAACAAACTATCTCTCACAATTTCTTCGATTAAAAAAGTGATTCTAAAAGTGCATAATAATTGATGCAAACCTTTCTGAATACCTCGGAACCTCGGATTATCTTTCGAACCATCTCTTACTCTCTCATACTATTTTAATTGTAAGTTCCTATATTTATACAAACGTGAAAGGAGTGATTAGCCATGTAGACTACTCGACGTCATTTCTAAAATAACTTTAAATTTGAAGGAGGAATATTAAGTGGGTCATGATATTTACGGATTGAATAAAGCAAGGGAAGAAATCGCTTATGCGCGCTTTAGCATGGGGAATCATAATGCCCTCCTGCTGTATCGTTTTCTCGATGCCTACCAGTTCTATGCTGGAGTCAGCGGTTCTGGCAGGAGTTCGGTCTTTTCGCTGCAACAAGTTGAAAAGGCTATGAAGGGCTATAAAAAATTCTTTAAAACTGCTGCACCGTCGGAAAGTGATTGTATCTCCTGGGATCAAAAACAAATCTTCCTCTTTATCCAAAGCTGTTTGGAAACGGCACAGAAAGAAAAAAGTGTAGAAGTTTATTTTGGCTAATAGTTGACCAGCTTATACAACCTCCTATGCCCCAATTCAACCCTCAGTCGCCTTCCATCATAAAAGATTCCAATTATAGATACTAAATTCCTTGTCTCTTTCATAGTTATTAATGTTGATCGTTTAATCAGTTTTATTTTAACGAAAGGGGAAAGAAAATGGACAAGGATACTGCGAATGTTGGGAAATGCCCGTTTACGCACGGGGGTGCTACTAGTCATAAAACCAGCGGGACAACAAATCGGGATTGGTGGCCAAACCAGCTGCAATTGAATATTCTCCATCAGCATGACAGAAAATCCAATCCTCTGGGAGAAGATTTTAATTATAATGAAGAGCTTAAAAAGCTGGACTATGATGCTCTAAAGCAGGATCTTAGTGATCTCATGACAACGAGTCAGGACTGGTGGCCGGCTGACTATGGACATTATGGGCCGTTGTTCATCCGGATGGCCTGGCACTCAGCAGGCACCTATCGTATAGGAGATGGCCGCGGCGGCGGTGGAACAGGTTCACAGCGTTTCGCACCGCTTAACAGCTGGCCTGACAATGGCAACCTTGATAAAGCACGCAGACTGCTATGGCCTGTCAAGCAGAAGTATGGCAACAAGATTTCCTGGGCTGACTTGATGTTGCTGGCAGGGAATGTGGCAATTGAGTCCATGGGCGGCAAGACCGTCGGCTTTGGCGCAGGCCGTCCGGATATTTGGCATCCTGAGGAAGACACATACTGGGGTGTTGAATCTGAGTGGCTCGGAGATAAAAGGTATACCGGTGACCGCGAGCTCGAAAATCCGCTTGCTACCGTGCAAATGGGTCTGATATATGTGAATCCTGAAGGACCAAATGGCAAGCCGGATCCACTGGCGGCAGCTCGGGACATTCGCGAAACCTTTGCAAGGATGGGCATGAACGATGAAGAAACAGTAGCGCTGATCGCTGGGGGACATACATTTGGAAAAGCCCACGGAGCTGGGGATGCGGTCAAGGTGGGTCCGGAACCTGAAGCAGCCTCTATTGAAGAGATGGGCTTAGGCTGGAAAAATGCATATGGCAGCGGCAAGGGTCGTGACACGATCACGAGCGGTCTTGAAGGAGCTTGGACGGCAAATCCGACACAGTGGGATAATGGTTACTTCGATCTGCTGTTTGGATACGAATGGTGGCTGACAAAGAGTCCGGCAGGTGCCTATCAGTGGCTGGCTGTAGATCCGGCCGAGAAGGACCTTGCCCCGGATGCAGAAGATCCTTCTGTAAAAGTTGCAACGATGATGCTTACCACCGATATTGCTTTGCGTCATGATCCGGCATACGAAAAGATTTCCCGCCGGTTCCATCAGAATCCAGAAGAGTTTGCTGATGCTTTTGCGCGTGCATGGTTCAAATTATTGCATCGTGATATGGGTCCTAAATCAAGGTATCAAGGTCCGGAAGTCCCGGAAGATGATTTTGTCTGGCAGGACCCTGTTCCGGCGGTTGATTATGAATTGAACGCTGAAGAAGTAGAAAAGATGAAATCATTGATTTTGGACTCTGGACTTACCATCGGGGAGCTGGTTACGACTGCCTGGGCTTCAGCAAGCACGTTCCGAGGCTCGGACTTCCGCGGAGGAGCGAATGGTGCCCGTATTCGTCTAGCACCGCAGAAGGATTGGGAAGTGAATCAGCCGGAACAGCTTACAAAGGTGCTAAATGCACTGGAAGAGATTCAAAATCAACTGGATAAGAAAGTCAGTCTTGCTGATTTGATTGTACTTGGCGGAAGTGCTGCAGTCGAGAAGGCCGCGCAAGATGCAGGCTTTGATGTAACCGTTCCTTTTGCTGCTGGCCGCGGGGGATGCTACGGAAGAGCAAACAGATGTTGAAGGCTTTGCGGTACTGGAGCCATATGCAGATGGCTTCCGTAACTATCAGAAAAAGCAGTATGGTGTGAGTCCAGAAGAGCTGTTACTGGACAAAGCGCAGCTGTTAAACCTTAGTGCACCGGAAATGACAGCAATGATTGGCGGAATGCGCGTCCTCGGTACGAACCATGGCGGCACAAAACACGGCGTATTCACTGACCGCGTCGGTTCGCTCACGAATGACTTCTTCGTGAATTTGCTCGATATGGGAGTGGAATGGAAGCCTGCTGATGGCGGAGTATATGAGGGACGCGACCGCAAGACAGGTGACGTTGTTCGTACAGCGACCAGAGTCGACCTGGTATTCGGTTCGAACTCACAGCTGCGTGCGATTGCGGAAGTGTATGCCCAGGACGATAACAAAGAGAAGTTTGTGCGCGACTTTATTTCCGCATGGGTCAAGGTCATGAATGCAGATCGTTTTGATTTGAGTGAACAGGCTCGAGAGACTTCGGAATTGGCACGCACACGGTAAAAAAATTGGATAAAAGTTTAACGGATAGCAGACCGAGAAAATTTGGTCTGCTATTTTTTCTGGCCTGGGACTTTCCGAATTAGAATGTCTCTTCTCTCAATAAATAGAATCTATTCTTTAAAAGTGACCATTCTTGGGAAGAATTATCTATTAACAATTGGAAGCAATTCAAGGTATGATGATTGAGTATTTAGAAAGTTTAAATTTTATGTTAATTATAATATTTATATTGTAATATAATGTTTCAGCCTCTATAATACTCAGTACACGAACAGTTGTGTTTTTAAGGAGGACATTGGTGGTTATTGTCCTCTTGTAAAATTACAATCAACAGAACTTACTTATGGGGGAGAAGACAATGAAAGATTTACTGAGGAAGTGGAACCAAGTAAGCCTGGTGAAACAGATCATAGCGGGTTTGATAGTTGGTATTATCCTTGCTCTATCCATTCCGGAACTAGCAAAGCCAGTTGCTATTTTAGGATCCTTATTTGTAAGTGCCTTGAAGGCGGTTGCCCCTGTATTGGTATTATTCCTGGTTATGTCAGCGATTGCGCAGCATAAACGCGGGCAGAAAACAAATATGAAAACGATTATATCTTTATATCTTCTAGGAACATTTGCTGCCGGGCTTATTGCGGTTATTGCTAGTTTTATGTTCCCGATAAGCTTGAAGCTTACAGCTGGCGCTGAGGGCATGACGCCTCCTGGGAGTGTAGTTGAGGTTCTTAAAACCGTATTGCTCAATATTGTTGATAATCCTGTTAATGCTATTATGAATGCTAATTATATCGGTATTTTAACCTGGGCGGTCTTAGTCGGGCTTGCTCTGAAGAATGCGTCTGATTCAACAAAAACAGTCATTGGGAACTTATCCGATGCGATGTCCAAAATCGTCACTTGGGTGATAAAATTCGCTCCACTTGGCATCATGGGCCTTGTATTTGATTCGATTACAGCAAACGGACTTAGCTCTTTGCTTGGCTATGGAAAGTTACTTGCCGTTCTGATTGGCGTCATGCTTGTTGTGGCTCTTGTAGTCAATCCACTCATTGTATACACTCAAATAAGGCAAAATCCATATCCGCTTGTCTTCAAATGCTTGAAGGAAAGTGGGATTACAGCATTCTTTACACGCAGTTCAGCTTCAAACATTCCTGTTAATATTAAAATCTGTGAAGAATTAGGCTTGGACAAGGATTCATATTCTGTTTCCATTCCATTAGGCGCAACCATCAATATGGCTGGAGCCGCCGTGACGATTACTGTCATGACAATGGCTGCTGTTCATACACTAGGTATCCAGGTTGACATTCCTACTGCCATTCTTCTAAGTTTTATGGCTGCGATCAGTGCTGCGGGTGCATCTGGTGTTGCCGGCGGATCTCTTTTGCTGATCCCTCTCGCTGCAAGCTTGTTCGGCATCCCGAATGATGTCGCCATGCAGGTAGTTGCAGTTGGCTTTATCATCGGTGTTTTACAGGATTCTTTTGAGACAGCCCTTAATTCATCGACTGACGTATTATTTACGGCTGCAGTAGAATTTAAGAAATGGCGGAATGAAGGAAAAGTTATCGAAATCAAAAAGGCATCATAAGCTTGTCAGAATAAAGTTGATCGCTCATCTGTTCAGTATTCATCTGCATAAGGAAGCAGGGGTCCAACAGGTTCCTGCTTTTCTGCTTATAAAGAATATCCCGTCTGTAATAATTTTTGCAGTCTTTTTAGAGGACGTGCCTTTTGTCTTCACTTTTCAATTGATCTAGTATTGATATTTTGCAGGTTATATGGTAACATTTCGTTAATTTAATAAATCAATCGAGAGATTTTCATTAACTTATTTATACTAATAAGCTTGAGCATGCCAGTTAAATTTTTATTTGGCCGGATGAAAAAGCATTTTATTAAAAATAATAAAGTTGATAATAAGTAAATCGATGTATTCCTTAAACTAGAATTTTAGCTTGAGGAATAGATCGATTTTTTGTTTAGGGGGGATTATTATATGAACAAGTCGAAAGGTTCTGTGGAGTCTGATATTAGCAAGGCGATAACTCAATGGGAAAAGGACTATCTTGGACGTGGCTCTGTTTCCGTTAAGACAGATATATTGCGAGATCTGGTCATCGTAAGTTTGCAAGGGGTCCTGACACCAGCAGAATATTCCGTTTGTGAAACTAAAGAGGGAATGTTAACAGTAAAGAAAACCCGTTCGGAACTAGTGGAATCAGGTTTGGGAACTTTGAAAGAAATCATATTTACGAACAGTGGGGAACAAGTGAAAAGTTTTCATACTGATATAAGTTCTCGAACAGGGGAACGAGTAATGGTATTTAAATTAGATAACGACCTTGAGAAAAAATTTTTATGATAATAGAGGGAGATCTTTAATAGCATGTTGCCAGTTGAAGATAAACCGACAATTCCGTTCAGTGGCTAACCGCTTGGACTCTGGAATTGTCGGTTTTTTTATTGAAAAAAACAAAAAGGAGACAGCTGAATGAACGAAATAATACTTCAAAATTTATTATCACCCGTTGTGTTGTTTTTTGTGTTGGGTATTATAGCGGCAATCGTTAAATCAGATTTGAAGTTTCCCAATGGTTTAAGTGAAGGCCTAAGCATTTACTTATTAATTGCCATTGGAATAAAAGGAGGCATTGAACTTTCGCATTACTCAATTGAGTCTGTACTCGCACCAATCCTGGGAGCCTTGTTTTTAGGGATAATCATTCCCGTTATTACGCTGGCTCTCATGAGAGTAATAAAATTGGATCTTAAAAACTCTATAGGATTAGCAGCCACTTATGGGTCCATCAGTATAGTTACCTATGGAGCTGCTATTACATTTCTTGATGAGAGCGGTACATCTTATGAAGGGTTCATGAATGCTTTGGTTGTTTTAATGGAGAGTCCGGCAATTTTAGTATCTTTACTGTTATTAAAAATAGCAGAGAGCAAAAAAGATCTTCCGGTTTATCCCACCCGGAATTTGGGCTTTATCCCTGCATCCTCAAATTTAATAGATAAGGAAGTGCTAAGGGAAAGCATTTTTGGTAAAAGTATTTTGCTCCTTGTTGGCAGCCTGTTAATAGGCTGGGTTCTTGGTGAAAATGCAGTTCCAATGGTAAAGCCTCTATTATAGACTTATACAGCAGTGTATTAATTCTTTTCCTTTTAAATATGGGATTGATTGCAGGAAAACGCCTGCCAGAGGTAAAAAAACACGGGGTGAAATTGCTGGCATTTGGTTTGTTTACTCCCCTTTTGTTTGGCAGTTTAGGCGTTCTCGTAGGGGATTTTGTTGGCTTATCTTTAGGGGGAGTTACATTAATGGGAGTATTGGCTGGAAGTGCTTCATACATTGCTGCACCCGCAGCCCTTAAAACTTCAGTCCCAGATGCAAACCCATCCATATACCTGGGTTTATCTTTAGGAGTCACTTTTCCATTTAACTTAATAATTGGAATACCCGCCTATTATGAAATCGCAAAATGGATACAGTAAAGGAGAGATTTTCATGTCAACATTAATTAGTTCAGCAACGAAAAAAACAATGATCATAACAGGTGTTAATGAGGCGATTTATCCTTTATTTCCAGAGATAACATATAAAAAGAATAAAGATATGATGATTCTTAACAGTTTTGGGGCAGTTATTACCCAGCCTTATGGGTGCTTGATTCGAAATATCATTCTAGCGATCTATAATGAACTGGTGGATGAAATCTTTATAATCGGTGAAATGGAAAGTAAAGAAGTCAAACTAAATATGTCAGATAAAATAAAAGAACATGGAGTTTCAGAAGAAATACTCAAGACAATTAACTACATTGATGTAGTGGAGCATGATGTAATCAACTGGTTAACAGGACCACAAAATATTGAAGATGTCATTAAGAAGAATAAAGACTTAATAAAAGGTCATCCATTAATTCCAAAATCAATACCTGTCCATGCTTACATTGCCAATCCAGAGACTGGGGAGTATTTTCCGGTTTAAGAGAAGAACGTTAATCATTTTAAAACAGGAAATAGTGCCTTTAACGAGGTTCGATTGATGCTCCTTCCACTTTATTGGCGAAAAATAAAATAGATCGACCACATTTTTAAATAGATCAGCGGATTTTTGATTTTATCGACCACTTTCCGAAATATATCGACCAGAACCACTGGAAGGAGGAAAATGAAAAATAGTTGAAAAAGCTGTCAAGATGATTTACTATCAATTCATAACACGATATATTGTGTTGGTAAGTGACTTTTATAACTAAATATTGAAATTACCGGTAAGTATGGTGTCTGAACAAGACTTAATAGGGAATCTGGTGTGAATCCAGAACTGTTCCCGCAACTGTAAGTGCTGACGAAATAAGGATGAACCACTGTCTAAAAAATAGATGGGAAGGCCTTAAAGTAGGGTGAAGCACAAGTCAGGAGACCTGCCATATTTATTCGTGTTATCTTCTTCGGGAATAGGGAAGGTATACGGATAAATTGATAGACTCATGCTGTTTTTTTGCTGCTTCATATGAGCTGTTAATAGATCAACGTTACTTAAGCCCATCTTTCGAGATGGGTTTTTCTTATTTTTCAGGGAACATTTTTTACACACAGGAGGTCAGAAATGGAAGGATTATCAGCAAATGTGTCAAGGACTTTTCAGAACAGGCTCGTTTTGCCGCCGGATACAAACCATCTTGGCACGATTTTTGGCGGAACCGTGCTGTCTTATATTGATGAAATTGCCGCAATAGCAGCAATGAAACACAGCAGAAGGGCTGTTGTCACCGCATCGATTGACTCGGTTAACTTTTTGTCTTCCGCTGTAGTGGGCGATATTTTAACACTCGAAGCGGTCGTCATTTCAACTGGCAGGACGTCGATGGAAGTGTTTGTGAAAGTGGAAAGTGAAAACTTGAAAACTAGCAGAAAAACGCTGACGACCACTTCGATTCTTACCATGGTCGCGAAGGATGACAACGGTGCACCTGTACCGGTTGCGAAGGTCATTCCCGAAAATGATGAAGAAAGGCAAATGTTCAAAACTGCCGATATGAGGAGGCAGCGCAGGCTGGAAATGAGAAAAAGTAATCAAGTTGGAGGGATAATTGATGAATATCCAAGTAAAGGATGAAATTGTAGCCAAACTGATTGCAGAAATAGAGTCTTCGTTCCCTGAATTGGACTTTCAATCGTTCAAAGAGAAGGTGGACCAAGCACTTGAAGTGAAGGATATGACAGTGAATCAGGTTGAAAATATGCTGATTCTGACCGCAGTTGAACGAATCGGCCGAAACGAACCTGAATGGACATATGTGGCAGCGGGTTTTTATCTGAAAAAATTATACAAGCTAAGCGCAAACTTTCGTAATACAAAAATAGAATCTGGTTACGGTTCTTTCTACGAATTGATCAATAGTTTAATAGAGATTGGGATTTATGACAGTCGAGTTTTAACATCCTACTCCCGAGAAGAAATAGATCATTTGGAGAAAGTCATTGATCCCGAAAGAGACAAGCTGTTTACTTACATAGGCCTTGTGACCATGGCGGAAAGATATCTGGCACGCACACAAAATGGCGATTTTGCCGAATTGCCACAGGAGCGGTTCATGATGATTGCCATGACGTTGCTGGCTGAAGAACCAAAGGAAATACGGCTTCAGTTAGTGGAAGAGGCATATTGGGCGCTTTCCAATCTATATATGACGGTCGCCACACCGACATTATCGAATGCTGGCAAAAGCTATGGTCAATTATCGAGCTGCTTTATTGATACTGTTGCTGATGATTTAAGGAGCATCTACGACTGTAATACAGATATCTCCACCTTGAGCAAAAATGGCGGCGGTATTGGCGTCTATCTTGGGAAAATCAGAAGCCGCGGCAGTGATATCAAAGGTTTTAAAGGGGTCAGTTCCGGAGTTATTCCCTGGATGAAGCAGCTGAATAACACCGCTGTTTCTGTTGATCAATTAGGGCAGCGCCAGGGCGCGATTGCCGTGTACCTCGATGTGTGGCATAAAGATATCTTCCCGTTCCTTGATGCAAAACTGAACAATGGTGACGAGCGACAGCGGACGCATGATTTATTCACTGGCATATGCATCCCCGATATATTTATGGAACAAGTTGAAAAACGAGGCGATTGGTATCTGTTCGACCCACACGAAGTAAAGAGGATCATGGGATTTTCGCTTGAAGATTATTTCGATGAGGAGAAGGGGGCTGGCTCTTTCCGTGAAAAATATTGGGACTGCGTCTACCATCCCGGTTTGTCACACGAAGTCGTCCCTGCTATTGAAATCTTTAAATCGATCATGATCTCTCAGCTTGAAACCGGAACACCTTACATGTTTTACAGGGATCAGGTCAACAGGCTCAATGCCAACCACCATAAAGGGATGATTTACTGCAGCAATCTTTGCACGGAAATCACACAGAATATGAGCCCTACCCTCCTTGAAGAAGAAACAGTGCAGGACGGAAAAATTTTAATCTATAAAAAACCGGGTGACTTTATTGTCTGCAACTTGTCCTCCATTTCTTTAGCAAAAAGTGTGATGGATGATGTCCTTGAGAGAGTGATTAATATCCAGGTCAGGATGCTGGATAATGTCATTGATATCAATGACATTCCCGTTCTCCAGGCCCAGATTACTAACAAGAACTACAGGGGGATCGGGCTGGGAACTTTCGGCTGGCACCACCTGCTCGCTCTTAAAGGAATCAAATGGGAGAGCGAAGAAGCGATTGAGTATTGTGATAGTCTCTATGAAAATATCGCCTTTTTAACCATCAATGCAAGCCTCGAGCTGGCAAAAGAAAAAGGGGCGTATCCTTATTTCGAAGGTTCGGACTGGTCGACAGGACAGTTTATCGAAAAGAGACAATACACAGGTGGAAGCTGGGAGGACCTTGCTGTGGAAGTGAAGCAGCATGGGATCAGGAACGGGTACCTGATGGCTGTAGCACCAAACTCTTCAACCTCAATTCTAGCAGGATCATCAGCTAGCATTGACCCGATTTTCAGGCTTGAGTACTCCGAGGAGAAGAAGGATTACAAGATTCCGGTCACCGCACCGGATCTATCAGCCGAAACCATGTGGTTTTACAAGACAGCCTACAATATTGACCAGCACTGGAGCATCAGGCAGAATGCCCGTCGCCAGCGACATATCGACCAAGCCATTTCGTTTAATTTTTATGTGACAAACAATATTAAGGCAAAAGCGCTGCTGGATCTGCATATGGCTGCCTGGAAGTCCGGATTGAAAACGACGTATTATGTCCGCTCCACCTCAAGCAGTGAGTTTGATGAATGTGAGAGCTGCCATAGTTAAGAGGAAAGGACGGATAACAATGACACAATTGAAGAAAAGAACTCTTGTAGACGTTGAAGCTCCCAATGCTTCGACAGGCATTTTAAATGGTCAGAGTTCCAATATATTGAATTGGGATGATGTGCGTTTCCCCTGGGCTTATCCAAAATATAAGAGAATGCTGGGGAATTTCTGGACTCCTTTTGAGATCAATATGTCAAAGGACATTAAGCAATTCCCCATGCTTTCCGAAAAGGAACAGGATGCCTTTTTAAAAATCATCGGGCTGCTGGCACTCCTTGACAGCATTCAAACTGACTATGCAGGTAAAGTTGCCGATTATCTCACCGACTCCAGCTTAAATGCACTGATGATCATTTTGGCTCAGCAGGAAGTAATCCATAATCATTCCTACAGCTATGTGCTGTCAAGCATCGTAACCAAATCAAAGCAGCAGGAAGTGTTCGACTATTGGAGGACAGAACCAATCCTGCGCAAGCGGAATGAATTTATAACAGACGGTTATAAAGGTTTCGCGGAAAATCCAAGCATTGAAAATCTATTGCATTCGATTGTCTATGATGTCATTCTTGAAAGCCTGTTTTTCTACTCGGGCTTTGCCTTCTTTTATAATCTGGCCCGAAATCAGAAAATGGTCGGCACCAGCACGATGATTAACTACATCAACCGTGACGAACAGCTGCATGTGGGGTTATTCGAAAAGATTTTCAAAGAGATTCTGCATGAAAATCCCGAATACAACACAAAATCATTGAGGGAATTTGGTACCGCAGCCTTCCGGGAAGCGGCACGTCTGGAGATTGAGTGGGCAGATTATATAATCGGCAACGAGATCAATGGACTGCTCATGTCAGACGTAGAAGCCTATATCAAGTTCATGGCAAACAAACGAGCAGAACAACTAGGCTTTCCTGCCCCCTTCGAAGGACATCGAACCAATCCGTTAAGGTGGATTATCGCCTATCAAGAAGTAGACCTTGGCAAGACCGACTTCTTTGAGCAAAAATCAAGACAGTACACGAAAACATCCGCTGATAATGGGTTTGATGAACTATAATTTTATAAGTTCCATTACTATTGATAATATGGAAGCAAAGGGACGCCCCTTTGCTTCCATTTTTTCGACGTCCCATACACTCATTTGAAAGTAGGTAAACAGAATGAAATCGGAAAAAGAGAAGATGTTGGCTGGGGAAATGTACAATCCTGCTGACCCATTATTAGTTAAGGAACGTGAGGAAGCTAGACGAAAAGTTAGAATATATAATCAAACATCGGAAACCGAAGGGGAAAAACGCACACAGTTATTAAAGAAATTACTCGGTTCAACCGGGGAAATCGTCGTTATGGAGCCGAATATCCGCTTTGATTATGGCTATAACACCCATGTGGGAGAGAACTTTTTTGCGAATTTCGATTGTACCATATTGGATGTTTGTGAAGTTCGCTTTGGCGACAATTGCATGCTGGCACCTGGCGTCCAGATCTATACAGCAACACATCCACTTCATCCAACTGAACGGAATTCAGGGCGGGAATATGCCAAGCCGATTACGTTTGGAAATAATGTCTGGATTGGAGGAAGTGCCATCATAAACCCGGGGGTAACGGTGGGCGACAATGTCGTAATTGCATCAGGAGCAGTTGTTACGAAGGATGTGCCAGATAACGTTGTCGTTGGCGGCAATCCAGCGAGAGTTATTAAACAGATTGAACTTTAAGCTAGCTTGTTTTTGGACAGGAAGAAATGTCTAGATCAGGTCTGACCCTGGGAATGAAGTGTGAATGAAAGGAGGAAACAAGAATGAAGGAACCGGTTATTATTGTCGGAGCTGGCTTATCTGGGCTTCATGCGGCCGCTTTACTGCAAGCAAAAGGAATAACCTGCAGAGTGCTGGAGGCGCGCAGCCGGATTGGGGGCAGGGTTTTGAGCTTGGAGGTCAAAGACAGTCCGGAGATTGGCAGGTTTGATATGGGTCCAACCTGGTTCTGGCCGAATCACGAGCCTGCCATAACCAAATTGGTGAAAGAGCTTGGATTGTCCACCATTGAACAGCATACCGCTGGAGCAATGCTTTTTGAACAATCGCAAACTGGGCAAGTACAGCGGCATGTTCTCCCAGAAGGCGCAGTTGAGAGGTCGATGCGGCTGGAAGGCGGCATCCAGGCCCTTATTGATGCTCTTGCATCCTCGCTTCCACCTGGGACCGTTGAACTGAATACCCGGGTTAATGCAATCCAACTGGATCAGTCAGGCGGAGTTAAAATAGAAGCAGAACAGGCTGATAGAAAAATGACAAGCATCCAGGGAGCAGCTGTAATCCTGGCATTGCCGCCACGGATACTGGCAAAAAGGATCACCTTTTCACCGGCACTCCCCGATGGAATGATAGCCAGCCTGAAAGAAAAACCGACGTGGATGGCGGGCCAGGCCAAAGTAGTAGCGATTTACGATCGGCCATTCTGGAAGGAGGCTGGTCTCTCCGGTCAGGTCACCAGCTGGGCCGGCCTCTTGCAGGAAATTCATGATGCTTCACCTGAAACAGGATATGGCGCACTTTTTGGTTTTTTCGGGATCCCGGCAAAAATGCGTCAAGAACTTGGTGAGGAACCTACTCTGAGACTGGTCACTGACCAATTGACAAGGCTGTTTGGTCTACAAGCCGGAGAACCTATTGCTCTCCTTTACAAAGATTGGGCGAGCGATCCAGAAACAGCAGTGGAGGAAGATGCCCAACCGTTGACCAGCTTTCCAGAGTATGGCCTGCCAGCTGGAAAGAGTTCGTGGGAAAAGAGGGTTATTTTTGCTGGTACAGAAACAGCGCCTGGACATGGCGGACATCTGGAAGGTGCACTTCAGGCAGCTGAGCGAGCGGCATCTGAAGTATTGAAGGTTTTAAGATAAGGAATAAGGCCTGATCCAATGGGGTCGGGCCTTATCATATTCGTCATTGTTATTTAAAAATATTTTGCTGCATCTTGGTGAAGTCATCTTCCTGGTAGTAACTGTTTTTTACCAGTATATTCGGTCCCAGGCAAGAGACAGCTGGGCAGTGGCAGCTTAGTTCACGTGCAGTCCCTGATTCCTGCCATTTTTGAAAAGCGTCTTCAAGCCTCGTGTCCTTGATATTCCCAAGCGGCGGGGTGTCACCGAAATCGGTGACGATGATATCACCGTTGAAAATATTCACATTGAGACGTGAGCGTCCGTCTGGGTCATTCCGTACGGTAACATTCTTGCTGGTATAAAGGCGTCTTAACAGTTCGAGATCTTCCTGTTTATCGCTGCATGCATAAAAAGGCAGCGTCCCGAACAACATCCATACGTTCTCATCACGGACATCAAGCAGTTGATGAATGGCCGCGCGGATTTCCTCAAGTGTCAGTGATTCCAGGCTGCTGGCGAAATCGCTAGGGTACATAGGGTGCACCTCATGCCTCTGGCAGTTCATTTCCTCGACGATTTGCCTGTGGATTTTTTCAAGATACGGTAAAGTGCGCTTGTTCAGCATCGTTTCTGCCGAAACCATGACACCGGCTTTGACGAGCTCTCTGCTGTTTTCTATCATTCTTGTAAAATATTTTTCGCGCTGGTGGTAGTCAGGTTTCTTTTCCATCATCGCAAATCCGCCTTGAACGAAGTCATCGACAGTACCCCAGTTGTGGGAGATATGAAGAACATCCAAATAGGGAATGATCATCTCATAGCGCGACAAATCCATTGTCAAATTCGAATTGATTTGCGTCCGGACACCACGGTCAGAAGCATATTTCAAAATCGGCACAACGTAATTTTTTACAGAAGAAAGGGACAGCATCGGCTCCCCGCCGGTTATGCTCAAAGAGCGTAGTTTCGGGATTTCGTCCAACCGGTGCAATAGCAGCTCCATTGGAAGTGCAGCAGGGTCCTTGGTCTGCAATGTATAGCCGACAGCGCAATGCTCGCAACGCATATTGCAAAGGGTAGTAGTCGTGAATTCGATATTGGTGAGTTGAGGGCTGCCATATTGTTCGACATCAAGATAAGCTTCCCAGGGGTCGTGTTGAGGGGTAATTGGTTTTATGTCTGTCATAGTAGGCTCCTTATAATAAATTGAATTAAGAAAACCACTTCATTATAACTGAGTTGCCATGCTTAGACTATTCCTTCACCCCTATTTTTTAAAAAGGGAGCATAAAGCCGGAAGCTTTGCTGCTGCCAGTGATTTTTGCCCGGTTTGCCTTCGGATTAGAGTGCTGAAAAAAGGAGGGCGTCTTTTTGACCGGGAGAATGGGGGCCTATTCGCAGGCTGCTCGGATTTTAGGGGAATCTCTTTTTCAAGAATACTCCTTAATGCCCATGATTTCCTGCGAGTGGTTCGTTTTACCTATTTTTCTTGCCGTGATATAGTATTAACTAACGAACTTGAGAGGAAGTTGTCATCGATGAGTTGTCATGCATGCGTGGTCAGTAATCTGCAGTTTGAGATAATGGTAGAAGGGGAGCCGAATTTGTCCATTTATCCTGAAGTGGTTCAGCATATGGAACGCAACGGTGAATTGGTCCGTGCTGAAGGGAATGCTTTAGTTGTAAGTGAAACGGGAATGAGGGATTTCCTTGATTTTTGCTATGATCATATGGACTCGGATAAGGTCTTATTTCGTCTGGATGAAGGGAAATGGCGGCTGCTTTCAGAATCGGAAGAAGTTCTTGAAAGCCAGTGGATTGACGAAGTCATCCGCAAAGAGCAGGTGACTTGCCATGCTCAGCCGATTCTTGATGCTGAAGGGGATACATACGCCCATGAGATGCTGGCCAGATTTTACCGCGAGGATGGTACGATGATATATCCTGGTGAAATCTTTGGTGCTGCCAAAAAGCGTGACCGGTTATATGCTCTCGACCGGATTTGCCGAATGGCTGCAGTCAGGGCAGCTTCATTTACGGACAAGAAGGTATTCATCAACTTCATACCAACCTCTATCTATTCTCCAGAATTCTGCCTGAGGTCCACGACTATGCTGGCTGACCGGTTAGGAGTTCATCCAGACAGGCTTGTGTTTGAAGTGGTGGAGACAGAAAAAGTCGAGGACACAGACCATTTGAAAAGAATACTCGCATTTTATAAAGAAAAGGGTTTCCGCTATGCGCTTGATGATGTGGGTGAAGGGTACAGTACATTGGATTTGCTTTCAGAGTTGCAGCCGCATTACATGAAACTGGATATGCAATATGTCCAGGGAGTAGCTCAAAGTGAAAAGAAGCAGCAAACGGCGCTTGCATTCCTTGATGAGGCGATTAAGCTGGGTTCTGTTCCGCTCGCAGAGGGAATTGAAGTGGAAGAAGATTTTGAGTGGCTTAAGGAAAAAGGTTATATGTTATTCCAGGGGTATTTGTTTGGAAGGCCCGCTCCAATTGGAACCCTAGAAAGACAAAACTAGTGATCTCGCAACCACTAGTTTTTCTTTTGGGGTTTATTAGAATAGTGACGGTAACCATTGCCGCCATTGCGTTTCATTTGGTACATTGCTGTGTCGGCATGTTCAAGCAGTTCCTTGCTGTTCCTAGCCTTGTTCGGATAAGAGGCAATTCCTCCGCTGGCTGTCAGCACAGCGCTGGTTTTATCTACTGTCAAAGGTTCATGGAAGCCTTCCATTATTCTTTTCGCTAGCTCATTACATTCACTTTCATGAAAAACAACCAGGAATTCATCCCCGCCAAGTCTGCCGACTACTGCCCTTCCTTCAGTTATTTCAATGAGCCTATTTCCAATTGCCATCAAAAACTGGTCGCCAACAAAATGGCCACCGAACCGGTCATTAATTTGTTTGAACCCATCAAAATCAATAAGCATCACGCTGAAACTCTTTTCTTTTTTTATCATATATTCAACTAGCATCGTTAAAATTCTTCTATTGGGCAGGCTTGTCAGTTCATCATGGTAAGCTAGAAATTTAATGTGTTCTTCTTGGCGTTTTTTGTCTGTGATATCTTCGATGATCAGGTGAAAGGAAATATCCCTTTGGTTATGTAATTTGACAATGGATAGATGTACATCCTTATAATTTGCCTGTTTGGTGAGCATCCGTGCTTCTATTTTCCGTATGCAGTCTGTTTTTGGATTTAACAGACACTCCTCCATTGAGCTAACCTTTTTAAATGGAAAGAGTGTGTAGATAGACTTCCCCTGTAAATCTTCCTTTGTGTACTGCGTCGTATGAAGGGCATGTTGATTTACTGCTACGATTCGTCCCTTGCCGTCTATGGAAATCATGGCATCAGGATATTGCTCATAAAGATGTTGATACGTTGAAAGTGAATCCTTTAACTTGCTTAGGTACCAAAGCAGCCCAAGAGACGTAGTGACGATTGGCAGAGCTTTTTTTTGAAGGAATGACTTCCAGCGGGACTTCAACAATAACCTTGCAGCCAAAGTAATCCCTCCTGCTGTGTTTGCATAATTTGGTTTCAAATACCTATCAATACCCTTTGTTTAGGTCTATAAACTCAGTTTTTTATATAAGTTGAGCGAATAAACCATGAAAAAGGTCTGAAATTCATTCGTAAGTGCTTAGGGCAAAAAAGAAACCGCAGAATAATCCGGTTTCCTCTGGTGGCAAAAGTTTTACTCAAAAGCTAAGACGATCGTTTACTCATTCATAGTAGGGTCCAGGGAATTTCTTGCTTCCCAAGTCTCCTTTATTTCTTTTATGGCGGCAGAAAGCAGAGCAATATCCTTCTGGATTTGAGCTTTAATGGCGTTGTCAGCACTTGATAGATAGTCGTTTTTTAATTGTAATAATTCCCTCTGGAACAGAAAAAGTGTAAGCATCTTTATCTCCCCTTTTGGTGAAACGTTCTCTCTCTCTATATATAGTCCTAAATACCCAAATAGTCATTCTGTTAAACTGGAAATTGGATATATTTTCAAAAAAAACAAACTCGGAGGCTAGTAGTCGTAATCAAAAATAAAGCCTCATCCGCATTTGCAGATAAGGCTTTTTGTTTGAAATGCTAGGCAGTGGCTGCCGCCTTTTTTTGTGCACTGGCTGCTTCTGAAGTCTTTCTCAGGTAGTAGTACCAGTTTAGGATAATTGACAGTACATAGAATCCAATGAAGATAAAGAGTGCAGGAGCATAGCCACCGGAAATATTGATGGACCAGCCGAACAGCTTAGGAATGACGAAGGATCCATATGCTGCGAAGGCTGCTGTAAAACCGAGCACTGGTGCTGCTTCTTTCGGAACGAAAATTCCAGGGATCATTTGGAATGTTGAACCAGAACCGATTCCTGAAGCAATGAACAGGATCAGGAATGAAATAAGGAAGCCGCTGAATTGTTTGTTGCCAAGGAAAAAGATGACGCTTCCTGCTCCGATCATCATCACGAACAAGACAATCGCTGTCAGCTTGGCTCCACCCATCTTATCAGCAAGCCATCCGCCTACAGGGCGAGATGCTGCAGCAAGGAATGCGCCAAGGAATGCCAATGAAATATGTTCAGGGAATTGTGATTTCAATAAAAGCGGGAATGCCGCTGAGTATCCAATGAAAGATCCGAATGTTGCTACGTAAAGCCATGTCATGATCCAAGTGTGCTTTCTTTTTACAATGACGAATTGATCTGAGAATGATTGCTTTGTTCCAGGCAGGTTATCCATGCCAAACCATGCAGCGATCGTTACGATCGCAATCGGGATCAGCCAGATGAATGCTGCGTTTTGAAGAAAAACTTCCTGGTCATTTGATAATTTTTGTCCATCGCCAGAAATAAATGCAAAGGTTCCAGTTGTAATGATTAAAGGTGTAACGAATTGAACGACTGAAACACCCATGTTACCTAAACCGCCATTAATTCCAAGTGCTGTACCGCGTGCTTTTTTCGGAAAGAAGAAACTGATGTTGGATGAAGAACTTGAAAAGTTACCGCCACCCAGGCCGCAAAGTGCTGCTAGTAAAAGCATGACTGAATATGGTGTTTCAGGATTCTGAACTGCAAAGCCGATACCAACAGCCGGAATGGCAAGAACTGCAGTTGTCAGGACTGTCCAATAACGTCCGCCCATCATACCTACGCCGAAAGTATATACAAACCGTAAAGTTGCCCCGACAAGACCTGGCATTGCTGCCAAAGTGAAAAGCTGCTGTTGGGTAAAACTAAAACCAATATCATTCAATCGAATTGCCACTACAGACCAGATTTGCCAGACAATGAAAGCGAGCATTAAAGAAGGTACCGAAATCCACAAGTTACGTTGGGCATGTTTTTTTCCTTCAGATTTCCAAAAACGTTCGTCTTCAGGATTCCATGTATTTATACGAGCCATTTTAATTCCTCCATATATTTTGATTAGGTGTTTACAAGATTAATAAACCATTTATATCACAGCCAAGGTGTGACGTACCTCACAAATATTTTAGTGCACACAATTCTGTCAAAAAGTCTTGAACAATTTATGACAGAGTGTGATAAAAGTAGTACCCATAGGGGTTTTACCGGATGGTAAAGGGTCTTTCCGCAGCAAAAAAACCAGGAAAAAGGGAAGGGATTAGTCTGCGAGGTGCTTCGGAATATTGTCAAATACACCTCACAAAGTTGAAACGATCTCGCTTCAATTTTGTGATTTAATAGTATATAGATTGTGAAATTATGAGCAAAAAAAGAACGGAGGTAAAATGATTGAAGTATCCGAATTTATTTACCGTTGGAAAGATAGGAAGCTTAATGCTCAAGAACAGAGTCGTGATGCCAGCGATGGGAACACGGCTGGCCACTGCCCATGGAGAAATGACCGATCAGCAAGTCCGTTATTATGAGGAAAGAGCTAAGGGAGGAGCGGGCTTAATCATTACTGAGTTTACGACAGTGGATTTTGAAATGGGAAGAGCGGTAGTCAACCAGCTCAGGATCGATGATGACCGTTTTATACCAGGGTTCCGCAGGCTAGCAGACGCAATTCATATTTATGGAGCAAGGGTGTTTATCCAGCTGCACCATGCTGGAAGAGAATCAGCCTCCTATTTGACAAATGGGAAACAAATTGTTGCTCCAAGTCCGGTTATATGTGAAGCAATAGGTGAAGAACCCAGGGAGTTGACCACCGTAGAGGTAAAGGAAATCATCCAGCAATTCGTGGACGGGGCAGCCCGCTGTCAGGCTGCTGGCATTGATGGAGTGGAATTGCACGGAGCGCATGGTTACTTGATCAATCAATTCCTCAGTCCGAATACGAATATCCGTACAGATGAGTACGGAGGAAATGTTGAAAAAAGAATGAGATTTATAGAGGAAATCATCACCGGGATTAAAGAGAGATGCGGAGCAGATTTTCCTGTCACTGTTCGGCTTAGCGTCAGTGAGTTTGAAGAAGGCGGTCTGGATCTGCCGTTGAGCAGGGAAATAGCCAGACATCTAGAAAAGGCAGGCGCTGATGGACTACATGCGAGCTCGGGGAACTATAATACGATGGAAACGGTCATTGAATCACCACTTTATGAAGAAGGCTGGAGAGTCTACTTGGCTGAAGAAATCAAGAAGGAAGTCAACATCCCAATCTTTGCCGTAGGCAATATCCGTGACCCGCAATTCGTGGAATCAATTTTAGCAGAAGGCAGGGCAGATTTCGTCGCGATTGGCCGTGGACATATCGCGGATCCAGATTGGGTGCGAAAAGTGGCAGAGGGACGTGAGCAGGAAATCAGAATGTGCATTTCCTGTCTTCATTGCATTTACACACAAGGCTCTGTCGAGTGTTCCGTCAATGTCAGAGCAGGTCGTGAGCTCGAATACTTGGAAATGGAAAAGATCCATGAGAAGCGCCATGTGGTGATTGTCGGAGGAGGTCCGGGCGGGATGGAAGCGGCAAGGGTTTTAGCACTCAAAGGGTACAAGGTAACTCTTTTTGAAAAAAACAGCAAGCTAGGCGGACAGCTCAACCTAGTAACTGACCCCGTCTATAAAAAGAAAATGAAAAAATATGTAAAGTACTTAAATAATGAAATGGCGAGGCTGAATATTCATATCAGACGGAATACAGAGGCGACTGTCGAGTTGATCAAAATGCTGGACCCTTACGCTGTTCTTCTGGCAACGGGAGGAATCCCTTATACGCCGGATATGGAAGGGTATGACCTGCCACATGTATGTAATTATAGAGCGATAAAAGTTGAAGACAGTGTCCTCCAAGGCAAAAAGGTTGCGGTTGTAGGAAGCGGAATGGTTTGCCATAGCACATCCCGCAGACTTTTGGAGCAAGGAAATGAAGTGGTTCTCATTGAGGTACTGACTGAATCCGCCAGGAAAATTAGTCCTGTGACAAGAAAGAAACTGCAGGGAAAGCTGCAGAATGAAGGGATTCAGGTCGTTACCGGTCACGATGTAGTCAAGGTAGCTCCTCAGGGACTTATCTTACAAGAGAAAGAAACGGGCACGAGGGTGGAAATCGATGCGGATCAGGTTGTCATAGCTATGGGAGTCCAGGCTTATAATCCATTGGAACACCCATTGAGAATGGAAATGGAGAATGTCTTTGTGATTGGTGATGCAGCAGGCAATACATCGCTGGCTGATGCAACAAGAGAGGGGTTTGAAACAGCCTATTCACTTGAAACATTAGTTAAGCAGCCGGCTTTGAAATAGAAGGACATACTTTATTGGCGAAAATGAAACTATATCGACCACATTTCAAGATATTTCAGCGGATTTTTGATTTTATCGACCACATTTTAGGATATATCGACCACATCCCATCGAGACTGCTAATTTGCAGACTTTTTACACATCAAAGAAGCCTAGATTCACTCGCGGTCTAGGCTTCTTTGTAAACTCGGTTAGTAACCTTTACTCTCTTTTAATGGTGACCGGGTATAAATAAGGAACTGCTGGTTCTTCGGTGATCTCCCATTTGGAGACTTTGACAAGCGGGATAGCGGTGTCCATGTAGGAACCGGCCTCAATGACACCTTCTATTTTGATCCACGTGTCTTTTTCGATCTTCGCTGCGTCTGGGAACTCAGATAAAAATCCGATGATGCTGGCATCTGCGACACAGTGGGTGACTAGGAATCGTGAGACGACCAGCTGATTTTCTGTAAAGCCTTCCTCTTTATACACGAATCCATAGAGACTTACCTTCCTGCCCTGGAACTTATTGATGTCAGAGCTGATTTTCTCATAGTAAGAAGAATAGATACTGTCATTAAAGATGATGGTTGACCCTGTCTCCAGCTCTTTTATCTTTTTATTGTACTCTTCATCTGTCATTTGATTTTCATAACCTGTGGCAGTCTCGGTCCCTTCTGGTACTTGTCCAGCCGAATCATCGCTTTCTTCTGCTGGCAGGCCGGCTTCGTTGGTTTCCTGGCTATCTGCCTGTTCTGTCGTTTCACTCGTTGTCTGATTTCCCTGTCCGCTTTTGCTTGAGCCGGCAATGGACAGCATCGCGCCCTTTTTATCGGCGATCGCGGAGTCGAGAACCTTTGCAGGCAGGAAAAAGCCTGATAGTAATGGCAGGACAATGATTGAGTAGGATAGCAGTTTTTTTACCGAAAAAGGTGTTGTCCCATGATCATGAAAATGGTCATGGTGATCATCATGAGAGCAGCATTCTCCCATATGACTGCAGGAGTCGTGGTCATGTTCCCCCTTTATTGTCCAGACTCGAGTAAGTTGGATAAAAAACAGGAGCAAAAATAGGAACGCGGCTGCCTGACTTAAAAGCAAATACTTTGGATTGATGAATAAATAAATCTTTCCTGTAAAATGCAGCATATAAATCAAGACGGAAAATCCGAGCAGGATCAGGGACCTTGCCGCCTGCTGTGCATGGAATTGCATGGACAAGACCTCCTATAGCATGCCGCCAAACAGCATGAGAATAGTGAATACAGTGCCAGCGACGAGTGCAAGAACGGTCATGACAAATTTAAACCGGAATACGCTCATCATGATCAGCGTGTTTTTCAAGTCAATCATCGGTCCAAAAATCAGGAAGCCAAGGATCGAGGTTGAAGGAAAGATGCTGCTGAAGGAAGCCCCAATGAAGGCATCCGCCTCAGAGCAAAGCGACAGGAAGAACGCTAGTCCCATCATGACAGCCAGCGAGGAAGCCGCACCACTGCCGATTTCCAATAAGGTTTTCGCCGGCATATAGGTCTGGACCATAGCGGCCAGAAATGCACCGATGATCAGATACTTGGCCATGTCGAAAAACTCATCAATCGAATGCTGGAGCATGGCCCAGAACTTTTCGAGGAAGGACTGTTTTCCGGAATGGCTAAGCACATGCATTGAAGTGCTTTTTTTTGAACTGTGTTCCTTTGAAAATCATTCCAACCATGAGGGCGACAAGAATCGCGATGGCAAATCCCAATCCCATCCGAAGCGCAGCGATTTTAAAATCATTGCCAAAAGCCATATAGGTAGACGCAATGACAATCGGATTGATGAGGGGCCCTGTCAGCATGAAACCAATGGCAGCGGCTATCGGGACTCCTTTGCCGACTAGCCTGCGGATGATAGGCACGATTCCGCATTCGCACGCTGGAAAAAGAGCGCCAACACTGCAGCTCATAATAATCGCCAAATATTTGTTCTTAGGAATCCATCTGCTTATATGCTCCTCAGTGACAAAAATCTGGATCATTCCCGCAATCAGCACCCCGATCAGGACGAAAGGGAAGGCTTCTATTAAAATACTGAGAAAGATCGTATTCAGATTTAAAATGGAAGAAGGAATCTCCAACTTACTCTGAAAACCCATCCCCAGGCTTAGCAGCAAAAGAAACGCCAGAATGACAGCAAAACCTGTAATGTCCAATAAATTGGAGCGGATTAATCGAATCATTTTATCCTCCTAGTTAGTTTTACTAGATTGTACTATTTAATTTAAGAAAATATGTACAATCTAGTAAAAAGACTATCAATTTAACACTTTTTCCAGTGTCTGAAGATTTTTCCGCATCAGGCTGAAATAGTCCTCTTGATTCTTCATATCTTCAGCCGAGATGGACTCAAGGTTATACAGGGTAACTGTCTCAGCACCAATTTCCCGTTGAATCATTTCTGCCACGCGTGACGAAACATTCTGTTCAAACGCAATGTATTTCAAATCATGTTCTTTTGCTTCTTCAATCAAATTTGTCAATTCACGTTGTGAAGGCTCCTGGGTAGGAGAAAGCCCATTGACAGCGATCTGGATGATTCCATATCTATTGGACCAGTATCCATAAGCTTCATGGGCAACTAAAAGATGTTTATTTTCAGCCTGTTCAATCACATTCTTGAATTCATTGTCCAATTCCTTTAGGTCTTTCTCAAGTAGCGCAAAATTCTGTTCAAATTCCTGTTCACGATCAGGCATGAGCTCGATCAAGGAATCTTTGATATTTGCTGCCAGTTTGATAGACAGAATAGGATCAAGCCAAACATGGGGATCCAAGTTTTGGTCATGCTGCTCCTCGTCCGAGTGAGAGGCATCTTCGTCCTGGTGCTCTTCATCAGAGTGAGAGGCAGCGTCGTCCTTGTGTTCTTCATCAGAGTGAGAGGCATCTCCTTCCTGGTGCTGTTCATCGGAATGAGACTCCTCTTCATCATGAGAATGCGTATGGCCAGACTCAATCATGTCCACATTCTCTGCTGCCTTTACCATCATGACCTTTTCATTTCTCAAGGCTTTCTCCGCTTTTTCGGTGAACCCCTCGATTCCAGCTCCGGAATAGATGAACAAATCAGCTTCTGCCAAATTCATCATATCCTTCGTGCTTGGTTCGAAGCTGTGAGCGTCTACATTCGGTGGATAGATGCTTTCCACTTCAACAAATTCCCCGCCAATTTTCTTCGCAAAATCCTGAAGAGGGTAGATGGTTGTATAGACAGTCAGTTTATTAGCCTCAGATTCATCTTTTTTGGCTGATTTCTCGCTGGAAGAACAGCCGGCCAGTGTCAGACCCACTAATAGCAGTAATCCAAGCGATAGTTTAGTAATTCTCATAGTGATCTCCTTAAACGATATTTTCATTAATCGAAATGATTACGATTTAAAGTTTAAAACAGAAATTCAAATTTGTAAATTATTTTAGGAATCATTACGATTTAATTCCTTTTGGACAGAATCGACTATGCCCTTAAAGAGAGAAGGGCAGTGAAGTATTTTCATTTATAAATAATTGACAAGCAGGAAGGAAGCGATTATTATCAATCTCAAATCGTAATGATTACGATTAGTGAGGTCTAATTGAATAGTATGCTAAGCGGAAGGCATGTATGTGAAAAAATCAAAATAAATAAAGAGGTGTAGAAATGAACAGGAAAATCCCTGTAACTGTATTGAGCGGCTACCTTGGTTCAGGAAAGACCACGTTACTGAATCATATATTGAACAATCGGGAGAATAAAAAAATTGCAGTGATTGTAAATGATATGAGTGAAGTGAATATCGACGCCGCTCTGATTAAAAATGGAGGCTTTTCAAAAACGGAGGAGAAGCTGGTCGAGCTTCAAAACGGCTGTATATGCTGTACATTAAGAGAGGATTTAATAATTGAAGTGGAGCGTCTGGCGAAGGCTGGGGACGTTGACTATATCGTTATTGAATCGTCCGGGATTTCAGAACCGATTCCGGTTGCCCAGACATTTACTTATGTGGATGAGGAACTGGGGATTAATTTATCGGAGTGGTGTAATCTCGACACTATGGTAACGGTGGTTGATGCAAACAGGTTTTGGCATGATTTCTCTTCAGGGGAAAGCCTTTTGGACAGAAAGGAAGGTACAGATGAGAATGATACACGAGAGGTCGTCGACTTATTGATTGATCAGATCGAGTTTGCTAATGTCATCCTTTTAAACAAAAAGGATCTGGTCGATGCCGATGTCTACCTTGAGTTGAAGGCAGTACTGCAAAAGCTGAATCCGGGTGCAAGAATCATTGAATCCAGTCATTCAAGGGTAAGGATGGAGGAAGTTCTCGATACGGGATTGTTCAATTTTGAAGAGGCCAGCCAGGGAGCAGGTTGGATAAAGGAACTAAATGAAGAACATGTCCCCGAAACAGAGGAATTCGGTATATCTGCATTTGTTTACAGGAGGAAGCGTCCATTCCACCCTGCGAGATGGATGAGGTGGCTTGAGGAATGGCCTGAGGATATTGTTAGGGCAAAAGGCTTTTTCTGGCTGGCAACCCGTAATGATGTAGCAGGATTAATATCCCAGGCCGGACCTTCCATCATGCTGGAGGCTGCCGGAGAGTGGATTGACGCCTACCCGGAGGATGAGAAAAATCAAATTTTAAAAGAAGAGCCTGAATTATTGGCAAAATGGGATATTGAATTTGGGGATCGAATGACGGAGTTGGTTTTTATTGGCGTGAAGATGGATGTGCATGAGATTATTGGTAAACTTGATCAATGTCTGGTGACAGATGAAGAAATGCTGATGGATTGGCGTCAATTCCCTGATCATCTTCCGCCTTTCACCGTACCGGTGGAGAGTGGCAGCTAAGATGGTATTCGGCAGTGTACAGGTGATAGCAGGACGTAAGTTTCATAAAAGGGATTTAAAGGCTAATTAAAAACAAAGCGATTATTGGAGTTGCGCTTACTGAATATATGTGATTAAATATCTTTATGTTATTTTATAAATCGTAATGATTACGATTATCTTTAAGAGAGGAGTGAGTCTATTGGCTAAAAAATCAAAGGTTGTAAAAGAAAAAAAACGCCAGGAGCTGGTGTTGAAATATGCAGACCTGCGCAGGGAACTGAAAGAAAAGGGCGATTACGAAGCGCTGAGGAAGCTACCGCGTGATTCTGCACCGACTCGCTTGAAAAATCGTTGTGAAGTGACCGGAAGACCGCGTGGATATCTCCGTAAATTCAAAATGTCGCGTATTGCTTTCCGTGAATACGCCCATAAAGGCCAGATTCCGGGCGTGAAAAAATCCAGCTGGTAGAAAGATTGGAGGAATTTACGATGAAGGAAAACATTCATCCTAATTATCATAAAGTAGTATTCATGGATACAAACAACTGCTTTAAGTTTTAACAGGATCGACAAAGAATTCGACCCAAACAACCGAGTGGGAAGATGGCAACACTTATCCGCTTATTAAAGTAGAGGTAAGCTCTGATACTCATCCGTTTTATACGGGCGTCCAAAAGTTTTCTGACCGCGGAGGCCGGACTGAAAGATTTATGAAGAGGTATAATTTAAAGGATAAATAAAATGTAAGTCAGCTGAGGTGGACATATGAATTCACATTTAATGGAGATTCTCTCGAGAGATATAATAAAATCACTTCCAATTGAACAAAGAGAGGTCTATGAGTATGTTGTTCGGCTGGAAGACGATTTGGCTCAACAAGCTGAGACATCTGATGAATTTATGTCACTCCTTGTTAAGCATGCACCTCACAGACAGGCAGCAAGGCATTTCAATTTAACATTCGGGCAGCTGATGGCGCTAATGAGAGAAGCGGAAAATTATATCAATCAGCAGCTAGAGAAAAAATCGGAGAATATGACTTGGGTTGATCTCACGGAACAAGTTCTTTCAAGAAGAAGGATCGTTAATGACAAAATAAAATATTTTTATTTCTCAGTTAATGAAGTTCATTCGTGATTTTTTTTATTTTACAAATCGTAATGATTACGTTTTATTTAGCAGGAGGGTATAAATGTGTACGAATGGATTGTAATAGGTGGAGGCATACAAGGATGTACGGTCGCCACCTTTTTGTTAAAAAACAAAAAGGTTTTACCAGGTAATCTCTGTATTATTGATCCGCATGAAAAACCTTTATCTAATTGGACAAGAAATACTGGGTTAATTGGTATGAAGTTTCTTCGTTCTCCATTCGTGCATCACCTTGATGCCGATCCATTCAGCCTCATCAGTTTTACAAAAAAAAAGAACCTCAAGGATAACGAATTTTACGGTCAATACAAGCGTCCATCGCTGAAGATTTTTAATGAACATAATCAGCATCTTTTTCAAGAGACAGCTTTGGAACAATCCTGGCAGCAGGGTTATGTCAATGACATCGAGAAGGTTAAGGACCACTGGAGGGTTCATACATTAGACGGTAAAAGCTTGGTTGGCAGGAATATCGTATTGGCACTAAGTGTAAATGACCAGTTACATATTCCTAAATGGGCAGACGCACTTTATGAAGAATCCAACCAGGTCTTTCATGTCTTCGATAAAACTGCCTCTATCCAGGAGCTGAAGCCTCCCATTGCCGTAGTAGGAGGAGGAATCACTTCTGCGCATCTTGTGATCAAGCTAGCTGCGATGTATCCGGGAGGTGTCACCTTAATCAAAAGGCATCCCTTCAGAGTTTTCGATTTTGATAGCGATCCGGGATGGCTGGGACCAAAGAAACAAACTGCCTATCGTCAAATCAGCGATTATGAAAAACGCAGGGATGTCATTATCGGTGCGAGGAACAGAGGGTCGCTGACTACGGAACTATTCCAGAAGCTAAAGAAACTAGAAAATGAACAAAAGATCAAGGTAGTGGATGATGAGGTAAAATCAGCAAGTAAAGGGGACAGGAAAGAGATTAACCTTATACTTGAACAACAAGAGGTCAGCGTAAAATCGATCGTTTTCGCCACAGGATTTAAGCCCGGTCGCCCTGGCGGCGGATGGCTGGACAAGGCGATAGAAAAATTTGATCTCCCATGTGCCCGATGTGGTTATCCAATTGTCAGTCCAAAGCTCGAATGGTGCCCTCACCTTTACGTGATGGGAGCTCTTGCCGAACTGGAGATTGGTCCTATTGCCCGAAATATCTCTGGTGCACGTCAGGCAGCCGAAAGAATACTTCACAATAGATAAAAGAAATTAGGAGGAAAGAAAAAATGAGAGTCAAAATTACCCTTGCATGCACGGAAACAGGAGACAGAAATTACATTACAACCAAAAATAAAAGGAATAATCCTGATCGGATCGAATTAAAAAAGTATTGCCCGCGCTTAAAGAGATACACGCTGCATAGAGAGACGAAATAAGGAGAATTGCAAGTCTTTAAATTGATTTTTGCGCTCTGATTTTCAGTGGCCGGAAAATGGCTTGGTAAGGGGGAGAAGCTTAATGCTCTCACCCTTATTTTAATGCTGGCTTCGCATATGCTACAATAGAGTCTGCTTAAAATTGTTTCGGCTATAGGAGGCTCTTTCATGCTTAACAATGATATAACAATCCGTTTGCGCTACGCCTTGGATATAAAGGATACCGATATGGTAGAGATCTTCAATCTAGGCGGGGTGAACGTGACGAAGGACGATGTCCGCATGATGCTGCAGAGGGTAGATGAAGATGAATTTGGTGAGGAGATTGTCCCAGAGGGCTACATAAGGATCAACAATGCAATGATGGAGCAGTTCTTGAATGGGATGGTTACTTTTAAAAGAGGCAAGCGTCCAGGGGAGACTGGTGCCCCGCCACTGACCGGAGAGACTGTGAATAACCAGCTTTTGAAAAAAATGAAGATCGCCCTGTCGCTCACGAGCGAGGATATGCTTGAGATTTTTGACCTTGCGGGAGTCCGCGTCAGCAAAGGTGAATTAGGGGCGATTTTACGAAAAGAAGGGCACAAGAACTACCGGGAATGCGGCGATAAATTTGCTCGGAATTTCCTGAAGGGCCTGGCTTTGAAATTCCGCGGATAGAAATCTGAAGAGACGGTACTCATGAAGCATGAGTACCGTCTTCTTGTTGCTTAGGAAATTATAAAAATATTTAAGTGTGGATGACTACATGTAGTTTTCTTAATCCAGCTCCAGCGCCTAGCCCCTCGAGTCGCTTGTCCAGCTGCGGCTCCTAACTCCTTGAGACGCTTGTCTAGCTGCGGCTCCTAACTCCTCGAGACGCTTCGGTCCTGCCAATGAAGTCAAAGACCGACTTCACTGTCAGGCCCTCCAGCGCTTGTCGGGGCTGACCAAGGCGCTTGTGCTTTTCTTATTTTGTAAGCTGGATTTCTTTGATTTTCTGGCGCTGTTCCTCTGGTCACCATGCCCCGCAGTCATCGGAGACGACACAGACGGCACATTTTTCAAGGTCGTAGACTTTCATCCCGCTGATGGGAGGGGAATAGAGGTGGAGAGTGACGAGCCCTTTTGCTGCGTCTGCCTGCATTTTATGCACTCCTTTTTGCGGAGCATAGAAGAATTTCCCTTGATGATGATACTCCTTGAACAGTTCTTTTGGCAGGCTGTTGTCGATGACTTCGTAAACTGAATTAATGGAAGTGCCGTTAAGAACCTGGATCCACCCATGGGAATCGCCGTGGTCGTGCGGAGCGCACTCTAAATCTGACCAGTTCATCACAAGGAGCTCGACATCCTCGGTTTTGTACAGAAGTTTCCGGTAATAAGGCTTGCCGGAAGACGATTGAAGAAAGGGCTTCAACTCTTCTTCAGACATATTGATATTCGCCAGGGCTTTCTTCATCTCTTGTTTGGAAGGGTTTTTTAGTAAATCTAACAGTTTTTTTGCCTGAGAATTCAAAGTCATGGGCACTCCCACCTTCTTCATTTTTTAAAAATCGTACTCGCCACTAAACGTGCAAGACCACCATTGACAATAACCACTCCAATAATAATTATGATTCCGCCAATCGCACTTATGAGGATAAATTTTTCATGTAAAAGAAAGATGGCGGCAATTAGCGTAGCCAGCGGCTCAAGGTATAAGAACATTGACACTTTCGAGGCATCCAAAACTTCCAGTGCCTTTCCCCAATACCAATAGCCAATTCCAGATACAAATATCGCAAGGAATAAAAGATGTGCCCACTCTGTCTCGGTCAGCATGGGCAGAGATTCCCAGCCTTTGTTGCGGATGATAAAAGGGAGGGTGAGCATAAAGCCGATCAGGCTCATGTAAAAAGTCACCAAGAGTGCAGGATACGGGATGTGGAGCTTTTTTAGCAGGATGGAATAGATCGCCCAGTTCAATGTGCTGAGAATCATCAGGATGAAGCCGAAGTTCATCGCGAACTCGAAGGAATGGCCGCTCCGGGTCGTTGTGACAAGAAAGACGCCTGCTATGGCGACCAGCATTCCGAGGACCACCAAATGTGGGATGTATCCGATCGAAATCCGCAGACGAGAACGGTTGAGCAGTAAAATTACCAATAAAAATAAAGCTCCTAGGCCAAAGCGGAGCACCAATAAGGAGTAAGGATCGAGCTTTGCGAGTACAGCTTTTGCAGAAACGAAGGAAACTCCCCAAAAACTGATCGATAATAGGGCATAAAAAGAAGCGGTAAGCTTAGCGCGTAACGGAATCATGGAATGGAATCCTTTCTGGCGGACAAGTTTTCTACTAATTTATGCTTGTCCTGGCGGAAGAAGAATCATGAAAGATTATCCAGTAATATTTACAAAATAATGTAAAACTGAGATAATGAAGCAAATGACTGAGGAGGGAAAGTAAGTTTATGGAACCAACAACTAATTGCTAATTATTAATTTTATTAATAAGGATTTTGTATTGAGTGTAAAAGTACCTATATTGCATAGGTTTATTTCGTTATGCTCTTTATGGAATGTCGGCAATTAGAAGATAACTTACTTTACTGAATCGTGATAGAGATTTTTGGCATGTGCTTATTTGTGCTTGCTGGAATTGTTGATTCAAGACTGTAGGGATTTCTACGGTCTTTTTTGTTTATATATAAGAAAAGTAATTTTTTCTTCGGGAATTGTCCAGCTCCAGCGCTTGTCGGGCCTGACCAAGGCGCTTCCGCTTTTCTTATACAATTGAATAGTAAATAAGTTCTTCTTTGTGCTGTCCATAAAAAGCGTAGCTTCATTATGGATGAAAGAAGGAATGGATATGTTAGAACTGAAAGTGCATGGAATCAAAAAATATATGGAAGCGACGCTGGTCGTGAACAGTTTTACATTGGAGGCATTTGAAGGGGATAAAGTGGGGATTGTCGGTGCGAACGGCAGTGGTAAGAGCACGGTTCTCAAGGTGATTGCCGGGATCGAACCAATGCATTATTATCCGGGCTATCCGCAAACCTCGAGTCCGGGATATGATGAAGGGCTTGTCCATCGTCCTCGGGGAGCTTCGTTTGCCTATCTGGAACAAATGCCTTCCTATCCGGGCGGTCTGAAAGTGATCGATGTACTGAATCTTGCATTTGAAGAGGTTCATGAGGTTGAAAAACAGATGCGTGAAATGGAGGCTCAGATGCAGGTTTTAGAGGATGGTGCTTTGGAAAAAGCGCTCAATAAATATAGTGATCTGGTAAATCTCTACGAGGCAAAGGGCGGGTACGATCAGGAGGAGAAACTAAGCAAGGTTTGCACCGGGCTTAAGTTTACCGAAAGCTTTTTACAGAGGGATTTCGATTTGCTGAGCGGCGGGGAGAAAACAACGGTTGGATTGGGGAAGATTCTGATTCACCAGCCGGATATCCTGCTGCTCGATGAGCCGACGAACCACCTGGATATGGAGTCGATTGAATGGCTGGAAGGCTTTTTGAAAAATTATAAAGGAATCGTGCTGATTGTCTCGCATGACCGCTATTTCCTTGATAATGTCGTCAATAAAATCGTCGAGATCGAGGATATGGAAACGATTAGCTACAGGGGGAATTATTCTTCTTTTATCAGTCAAAAGGAAGAGAATATGCGGGTACAATATGAGCAGTTCCGTGAGCAACAGAAAAAGGTCAACAATATGGAGAAGCAGGTGACGAGCCTGCGGGACTGGGCGTTGCGGGCGGATAATAACAAATTTTTCAGGCGTGCAGCGAGCATTCAGAAGAAGCTCGATAAGCTGGACCGTATTGATAAACCGATTTTCGAGCGGCGGAATATGAGGCTTCATTTTAACGATACGATGAGATCAGGGAATGAAACGATCAAGGCAGTTGGTGTTTCTAAGCGTTATGAAGACCAGTTGATTTTTGATGGCGCTGATTTGATGGTTCATTACGGTGAGCGCGTCGGCCTTGTTGGTCCGAATGGCAGCGGCAAAACGACATTCCTGAAGATGCTTTTAGGTGAAGAACAGCCGGATTCAGGCGTGGTCGAGTTGGGTGCGAATGTGATGGCCGCCTATTTGCCTCAGAAGATTGAATTTAATAATGAAGAGCTGACGGTGCTTGAGTGTTTCCGTGAAGATATCTCAATTGTGGAAGGGAAAGCGCGCGAGTACCTGGCGAAATTCATGTTTTACAAAAAAAAGTGTCTTTAAGAAGGTGAAGTTCCTGTCAGGCGGGGAGCGGATCAGACTCAAGCTGGCGATGCTGATGTTCCAGGATATCAATTTGCTGATCCTTGATGAGCCGACAAATCATCTGGATATCGAATCCATTGAGACCTTGGAGGCAGCGCTTGCCGACTTTAAAGGCACAATTTTCTTCATTTCTCATGACCGTTATTTTATCAATAAAATCGGGGAGCGCGTGATTGCGGTTGAGAATTGTGGGCTGAAGAGCTATGAAGGGAATTACGATGATTATAAAAGGGAGAGAGCAGCAGTCGAGCCGATGCCGATTCTAAAGGAAAAGGCAGAAAAGGTGCAGCGATTATCCTCACCAGACCCGGGTGAAAAGCTTTTGAAAAAGATTGAAAGCCTGGAGAAAGAAATCACCGAGCTTGATCTAGTGATGGGAATCCGGAAATCTTATGAAGAACTGGATCAGCTGTTTAGCAGGAAGCAGCAATTAAATAACGAGCTTGAGCTGGCAATGGAGATGTGGTTGAGTGCCGGTGAGTAAGGGTTTGGAAGCATGGATTCGTTCATGCTTCCTTTTTATTGTTATAGTAAAAAAACACTATAAATAAGTTAGTAATATAAGGATTTTATCCCTTGAAAGGGAATATTTATGTTATAAATATATAGGTAAAAAGTTCTAGGTGGAATAAGAGTGACTTTATATGGATCATTGGTTTTAGTTCATGTGATCGCCGCCGTTGTTGGTTTAGGAGCGAGCTTTGGTATGCCGATTGTAGCCAAGTTTGGTGCTAAGTCAGTAACGAACGCAAAAGTATGTTTTGAGATTAATAAAAAAATAGAGATGTTTGCCAAAGTCGGGTCGTTGACTTTGTTAGCCAGCGGGATTTTAATGGCCATCGTCAACCCCGTGCTATGGTCAGAGGGATGGTATATCGGATCTTTGGTCATTTACGTTCTGATTCAGCCAATCGTCGCAGGAATGTTACCGAAAACAATCGAGAAGCAAGTCGATATGGTGATGAACAGTCATGATGGCGAACTGCCAGCTGAGTATCATCAATTGGATAAAAAAGCTGCCAAGTTGAACGGCATCGCACATGTCGCAGCAGTATTGCTCATCGTGCTCATGTCAACAAAACCATTCTAGGGGGATACGAAAATGCAAGCAAAGCCAATGTTCTATGATGGAAGCGGAGAAAAGAAACAGACGACAAGTGCTGCTGAAGGTACACAGGCCTCCAGTATCGTAATCACTGAAGAAATGAGGAAGTCCATCGGCGGAAATCCTTATGTGTTTGTGAAGTAGGATGATAGAGAGAGTGTGCTAGCCTTTTGGGCTGGCACTTTTTTTGTTATTCAGACAGGTTTGGTGGTGTGAGGAGAAAAGCTGTCCGAAGTAAGGGTAAGTTCGGACAGGTTTAGTAGTGTGTGGGGGGGAAGCTGTCAAGAAACCGAAGGAATTATGACAGGTTTGAGGTCCTAAAGCGAAAAGCTGTCAAGAAAACAAAGGAATTGTGACAGGTTTGAGGTCCTAAAGCGAAAAGCTGTCAAGAAAACAAAGGAATTGTGACAGGTTTGAGGTCTTAAGGCCAAAAGCTGTCAAGAAACCGAAGGAATTGTGACAGGTTTGAGGTCCTAAAGCGAAAAGCTGTCAAGAAAACAAAGGAATTATGACAGGTTTGACTTCCTAAAGCGAAAAGCTGTCAAGAAAACAAAGGAATTGTGACAGGTTTGAGGTATTAAAGCCAAAAGCTGTCAAGAAACCGAAGGAATTGTGACAGGTTCGAGGTCCTGAAGCGAAAAGCTGTCAAGAAACCGAAGGAATTGTGACAGGTTTGAGGTCTTAAGGCCAAAAGCTGTCAAGAAACCGAAGGAATTGTGACAGGTTTGAGGTCTTAAGGCGAAAAGCTGTCAAGAAACCGAAGGAATTATGACAGGTTTGACTTCCTAAAGCGAAAAGCTGTCAAGAAAACAAAGGAATTATGACAGGTTTGAGGTCTTAAGGCGAAAAGCTGTCAAGAAACCGAAGGAATTATGACAGGTTCAAGGTGCTGAAGCGAAAAGCTGTCAAGAAACCGAAGGAATTGTGACAGGTTTGACTTCCTAAAGCGAAAAGCTGTCAAGAAAACAAAGGAATTGTGACAGGTTTGAGGTCTTAAGGCGAAAAGCTGTCAAGAAACCGAAGGAATTATGACAGGTTCAAGGTGCTGAAGCGAAAAGCTGTCAAGAAACCGAAGGAATTATGACAGGTTTGAGTTCATAGGGCTAAGAGTAATTGTAAAGGCTTTACTATATTATGCGATTATTACAATTTTTCCTTTGTCTAAACGAACTTCTAAAAATTGGTGGAATAAAAGTTTGCTAGATTGGGAATACTATAACTAACAACATAACAATGGAGGTAGATTAAGATGAAACAAATTAAGGAATTCATGAATGAAGAAGGTTTTGAGCTGAAAGGGTATCTATCACAACTTTTTGAACAATCTTCCGATAAAAATGATAAGAAAAAACGCTGATCGTAGGAAAGCTGATCAGCGTTTTTTCATTTGCTCCAACACGTCATCGATTTTTGCGTGGTCCTCTGGTGATTCATCGATATGCTTCCACAACAGTTTGCCTTGGGCTGAATAAAGCCATGTTCCTCCCTGGATATAGACATCCTGTGTCTTCATCGATTTCAAGACGAATTCCTTCTGCTTTTCATTTTTCGGAATAAAGTCTTTAACTTTGCCGGTAATGAAGCCGAGGCCGGCCATCGCGAGCAACTTCCATTTTGGCATCGTTTTATGACCCATGCCGCGGTATGCTTTTCTCGAAGGATCCCCGAGTATAGGAAAGGGGAAAGGTCCGAACTGGTCAACAAACTGCTTGATAAAAGAACCTTTTGACGGGGCGACAGCAATGACCTGGTAGCCTGTTGCTTCAACCTCAGTTATTCGCTCGCGCAACTGCGCAAGGTATGCTCGGCACACTGGTCAGCCAAGGTGGCGGACAAACACGACCATTGTCGGCTTTCCCTGGATGGCTGTTTCCAAACTGATGGTTTTTTCAGAATCGGTTGTTTCTAAAATATAGTCCATCTTAAAACCTCCTTTTCCTCACTATATATAACTTCTCCCTTTCATGAAAGAATTAACATTCCTTAACAATCCTTTTCAATGAATTTACAAATCCTTAAAACCACATTAATAACTGTCTAGTAATCTTGTACTTGTAGCAACGGACATAATATTAGGGGGAATTAAGGAATGAAGAGTTTTAAAAAGTTAGCGATGTTTACTATGCTTGCTGGTGTTATGGCTTTCGGAACAGCTTGTTCAGATGGAGATAGCAACGCAGAAGCGACGAATGGTTCTAATGAAACTGAAACTCAACTTGAAGGCAGTGTCGTGATTGATGGTTCAGGTACAGTATACCCGTTCATGGCAAAAATGGCTGAGAACTATATGGATAAACAAGAAGATGTATCTGTTGAAGTAAGCCGCTCAGGAACTTCTGCTGGCTTCAAGAAATTCCTGGTTGAAGATGGAACAGACTACAATGATGCATCACGCCAGATCAAAGATGAAGAAAAAGCACAAGCTGAAGAGCTAGGCATCGATGTGAAAGAAATGAAAGTAGCTTTAGATGGAATTACCATCGTTATTAATAAAGACAATGATTGGGCTAAGGAACTGACTAAAGAAGAAATCGTGGATATCTTCCTAGCTGAAGGCGGAAAGAAAATGTGGTCTGATGTCCGCGCTGACTTCCCGGCTGAAGAGATCAAGACATACGGCCCTAACGAAAACCACGGAACATATGAGTTCATGTTTGAAAAAATCCTTGAGGAAAAAGACCTTGTTGAAGGCATCAACCTTCAGCAAGACTATGCAACACTTGTTGACCTAGTATCAAAAGACAAGAACGGAATCGGCTTCTTCGGCTATGGATATTATGCAAGCAACAAAGACAAATTGTCTGCAGTAAACGTTGATTTCGGTAACGGTTCTGTTGAACCTTCTCTTGAAACAATCAAGGAAGACGGAGATTATGCTCCATTCACACGCCCAGTATTCACATACTTAAACGTGAACATGGCTAAGGAAAAGCCACAAGTGCTTGACTATGCAATCTTCACTATGGAAAATGCACAGGATGTAGCAGCAGAAACAGGCTTTGCTCCTCTTTCTGATCAAGACATCCAGTCAACATTGGCTGAACTGCAAGAATTGAAATAAGGGAAACTTAAAGGATGGGGGAAATCCCCATTCTTTTTTTGTCTGAAAAAAATAACTGCAACTTCCGTTGTAATTGTCGATTTATAGCCGCCATGAATATTGGGTGTTAGTTAGTAAGAAGCTATTCATTGGCTTCCAACAGGGAATCGCTTTCTATCTGTTTTTGCGTTCAGCAATTCAAGCTTAAGTTCCGCGAGTTGTTGTTTTCCTCTGCGTTCAATCCCTGCCTCATCTTTTGTCCGCAAAAAGCTGTTTTATGCCTGAATGAAGAGTGTTAAGGGGGGAGCTATTCTACCTTCATCCACCTTAATTATTTCTCGAATACTTAATCGAGAAATAGAGAATTAAAATATTGGTTATACTACAATTGATTTCCTTTATTTGTAAAAAGAAGAGGCGGAATTATGGTAAATACAATATACGGGTTAATTTGGGTAGGGATATTGATAAAATGGGGAGATTGGAAAAACTGGAGAAAGTATTATCCAACCATTCTCTTTTTTATCCTCGGCGATTTTCTTTATATGTACCTTTTGTCGGATCATTATCCAATGTGGAGGTATGTTCCATCACCCGGGGACGAAGAAGCAGGGATTAAGAATACCCATATTTCTTTTTCAATCATGGCGATAAAGTATCCGGCGACATGCCTGGCGTACTTAGCGCATTTCCCGAGACATGGCTTTATGAAAAAAACTCTTTATTATCTGGCGTGGGTGATTGTCTATTTTGCAAATGAGCTCGTGGATTTACATTTTCAGCTGATCAGATATTTCAATGACTGGAATATTTGGTGGTCTGCGCTGTTCAATTCGGCTATGTTCCTCATCTTAAAACTGCATTTTCATAACCCGCTATTTGCCTGGATTGCCTCTGCGGTTTTTGTCTTGTTTTTATGGAATCAGTTCGATGTGCCGTCAACAGTCTTTCGTTAATTACATAACGAAATTAAGCCTGATTCTCTGTGTGGAATCAGGCCGTATTTATCTTCCCTTTTAGAAACTGCTGGTGAAACTTTTTAGGCAGCAAAATTGCAGGACTACTTTTAAGAAGCATACGAAAATCGGTCAATGGAAGATAATTATTTATTTTTGCTATACCTGATTTTAAACCAGACAAAAAAGTCAGTTATTAATTTTGCATAGATTATGATCGATAAGTAACTAAGAAATAAGTGAATGTAGCTAATCGATCCGTACATTCTAAATAACCCTAGTCCTACAAGCATAGGTTTAAAAACAAAGGACAGGATTACCGCAGTAAGAGTTGCATACAAATAATATTTTTTATTATTGTTTAGTGTGAATTGATAAACGAAAATAAAAATTATTGGAATCAGGCTTGAGTCGAGTGTAAGTCCTGGCAAAACGGGAATGACGGGAAAGGGATAATTCCAGTAACCCATGTTTTTCCCATACAAATCTTCATATGCAAAAGAAATATGAACACTGTAGCCGTAAAAGAGAATCTGGAATAATTTGTTCTTATTAATTTTAAATAGTAGCAAGATGAGCGGGGCCACAAGGAATAAGACCATCAACCAAAACTCAAATGAGGTATATAGAGAATACTCCCACCAATACTCATTTAGAGCTTCTTGACCTTCCTTCCCCTTCTTGACAATCTTATCAAAACGCGCTATACGCTCATTTTCCAAATTGATCAGTCCTTTTAAGAGCCGACTTTGATTGCATATCTATAGATTCTCTTGTTCTATAATCTCGTATGCACTATGTTGAATATTTTTGGAAAATAAATTGTTAAAAAATGAGTAAGTTCGTCATAATGCGGGAAAAAGAGGAAGATAATCGGTTTTTCACTATCGGGAGGTATCGGTATGTCATTTGAATATACAGAAGAAGATGGACGTTTTGTCGCGAAGGACTCAGATGGACTCGAGGTAGGGGAAGTTACCTATACTCGTGATGGAGATGAGCTTCTTGTCATTAATCATACGGGTGTCGACCCAGCGAATCGCGGTCAGGGTGTTGCGGAGGAATTGATCCGCCAAGTTGTTGAGAAGGTCAAAAATGAGGGCATGAAGGTTGAGCCGGTATGTTCCTTCGCGCAAAAGGAATTTGAAAGGAAATCCGAATATAAAGAAGTTTTAAAGCAATAGGGGGGAAGCCTTTGGGTAAGCTCAAAGGCTTTTATCCAGGTTGACATGAAAATCCCCTCATGATAAAATTATCTCGAATTCAAGATATTATGCTTTTTTAAAGTCGTTAAGGATAAAGTAAAAATAGATATTATTTGGATTAATATCTCGGTTTCGAGATAAAGGGGGAGATAACTTGAACGAATTAAAAGGAATTCACCATGTTACGGCCATTACAAGCAGCGCAGAAAAGAACTATGAGTTTTTCACCAATGTGTTAGGGATGCGTCTTGTAAAAAAGACAGTCAACCAGGATGATATCCGCACGTATCATTTATTTTTCGCGGATGATAAAGGGTCAGCGGGCACGGATATGACCTTCTTCGATTTTCCGGGAATTCCAAAGGGAGCTCATGGAACGGACGAGATTTATAAAACGGGTTTCCGCGTGCCGACCGATGAGGCGTTGGAATACTGGGTAAAGCGTTTCGATAAATACGACGTCAAACATTCAGGAATTCAGGGATTGTTCGGCAAAAAGACGATCTCATTCGTCGACTTTGATGATCAGCAATACATGCTGATATCAGACGAGTCTAACGAGGGCGTAGCGTCAGGCACTCCATGGCAAAATGGCCCGGTACCGTTAGAGTACGCGATCACAGGTCTAGGGACGATCCATATTCGTATCTCACGCTTCGATTATTTTAAAGAGGTATTGGAAAAAGTCATGCATATGAGAGAGATTGGGCAGGAAGGCACGCTGCACTTATTCGAGATGGGAGAAGGCGGAAACGGCGCTCAGGTCATTGTTGAGGATAATAAAGTACTGCCGGCAGGACGTCAGGGATTCGGCACTGTGCATCACACGGCATTCCGTGTTGCCGACACATCGGTTCTTTATGAGTGGATCGAGCATATGAAGACTGCTGGATTCGGCACATCCGGCTATGTCGACCGATTCTTCTTTGAATCATTGTATGCTCGTGTGGCACCAGGAATCTTGTTTGAGTGGGCAACAGACGGGCCAGGCTTCATGGGTGATGAACCATACGAAACCCTTGGTGAAAAATTGTCACTGCCACCGTTCCTGGAATCAAAACGGGAGCAGATCGAGGAATTTGTACGTCCGATTGAGACGGTACGGAGCACGCGTAATATTGAAAAAGAGTATCTGTAAGCGGGTTTGTCATAAGAGATTGGAAATGCCATTAAGTTTGTCATAAGACAATAGTGGAAATACCATTAAGTTTGTCATAAGAAATTAGTGGAAATACCATTAAGTTTGTCATAAGAGATTAGTGGAAATACCTTAATGTACTATCAAATAAGGGAGGCAATCAATTTGGTCAAATTAGCAGTGATTTTTTACAGCATGGGCGGAACGAATGTGCAGCTTTCGAAGTGGGCTGCAGAAGGTGCAAAAGAAGCTGGAGCGGAAGTGAAGGTTTTTAAAGTGAAGGAATTAGCGCCTCAATCAGCAATTGAAGGCAACGAAGCATGGAAAGCGACTGTTGAAAAAACAAAGGATATTCCTGAAGTGACTCCAGACGATCTTGAATGGGCAGACGCAATCATCTTCAGTGTTCCTACTCGATTTGGCAACATGCCATCCCAGATGAAGCAATTCCTTGATACGACAGGTGGCCTCTGGGCTGAGGGCAAGCTGGTGAACAAAGTCGTAAGCGCCATGTCCTCCGCGCAAAACTCGCATGGCGGGCAGGAAGCGACTATTTTGTCACTATACACGACGATGTACCACTGGGGTGCAATTGTCGCTGCGCCAGGTTACAGTGATCCCGTGACATTTGCTTCCGGCGGGAACCCATACGGAACAAGTGTAACGGTAGACCAGGACGGCAACATGGTTGAAGACGTCGAGGCTGCGGTAAAATACCAGGCTAAGCGTACTGTGACGGTTGCTGGATGGGTTCAGAACGGAAATCAATAATTATGTAGAGACAGCCTAATTCCTTCATGGAGTTAGGCTGTTTTTCTTAAAGAAGTTTTTTCAGCAATACCTCAACTATGAATTCTATCTTTACTAACTGTTTAGGGCAATAAAACGTTGTGAATGAAAAAGGGTTTCTCAATGTGCCATAAAGGGAGTACCCATATCTCTTTAGGGTAAAAGAATAAAGTCTGTCTGAGTGTTATAAATTCGGATGGAAATCACAGACTAAGAAATAGAGTCCGTCATCTCCGTTTTTTGGCTCCACGATTACTATCCACCACTAACCTTTCAACAATATCCACAAAAAAGGAGAGAAAGTATGTATATTCATTTCAATCACAACAACCAGCTTTCGATTAAGAGGATATGGGGAGCGCCTGAACAAAATATTAGCGGAATTTATTATGATTCACGGAAGTCGACTCCCGGTTCAGTTTTTGTCTGCATGAGCGGCGAGAATCATGATGGTCATATGTATATGAAAGAAGCGATTCAGAATGGTGCCACTGTAATCGCTGGTGACAACGCTGAGCGACTTAAGGAAGGGAGTCAGCAGTACCCGGGAGTAACATTTATTTTAACTGAAAACGCCCGGAGCTTCCTGGCACATATTTCAATCATCTTTCATGAACGGGTACATGAAAAAATCAAAACGGTAGGGGTAACCGGTACGAATGGGAAAACGACCGTTGCCGCATATGTGAAGTCGTTGATGACAAATTTAGGCATGTTGAGCGGATATATCGGGACGATTGGAATGTTTACTTCAAAGGGCCGAATTGAATTCAGCCAAACGACCCCGACTACACCTGAATCAATTGATTTACATTCTATTTTTAATGAAATGTACCTGGAGGGTGACCAGCTGGCTTCGATGGAAGTGACCTCCGTGGTCATCGAACAGAAACGGGTTGAGGGAATCAACTTTGATATCGCCATACATACCAACCTGACACCTGAACACCTTGAATTTCATCAAACATTTGAAAATTACCGCACTGCAAAGCTGAAGCTATTTCACCAGGCAAAACAGGCTGTAGTAAATATCGATGATGAAGGAATGTCAGCGGAAATCCTGGATATTTTCAAAGGACCAGTGCTGACGTACAGCCTGGATAAAAACACGGAGGCGGACGTGAAAGCAAACAATATAAAGATGTCTGCAACAGGGACAGTTTTTGAGATGGTCGTCGATGATGAGTCCTATATCGTCAGGGCTCCGATTTTCGGTAATTATAATGTTGCAAACCTTCTGGCGGCAGTATGCACTGCGCTTCATTCCGGCTACACCGTCCAGGAGATTCTCCCGGCTATTACGATGATTGAGAGCCCTGAGGGACGGCTTGAAGTATTGCAGGAGTATGGGAACCGCAACATCATCCTTGATTATGCGCATACACCTCCTGCTTTGAAAAACCTGATTAGTGAAGTGAAAAAAATGCCGCACCGCCGCCTGATTGTCATGATCGCAGGAATTGGGATCAGGGATTGGGAGAAGATGCCGCAGATGGCTCAGGCGATTGAAGGGGAAGTGGATGAAATTGTTGTTTCGGTTGACCATCCAGGCTTTCATGAACCTGAGGATATTATCAATAAAGTTCTTACCGGTTTTAAAAACCCTCGTGCTGGCAATATCCATACAGCACCAACTCGCCATAAAGGCGTATTGACCGCCCTTGAACTAAGCAGGGAAAAAGATCTAATCATCTTTACCAGTGGATGCATTAATGGTGCACAGCTGGTAAAAGGGGAACGGGTTCCGCATTCTGATAAAGACATCATCACAAATTACTTCAGCTCGACCAAAGAGGCTCCGAGCGTGGAATATGTACAAGGATAGAATTACAAAAGCCTAATCCAATGATGGATTAGGCTTTGTTGTTGTTATGAAAATTACAAAATTGCTTAAGTGTGGATCACTACATTTAATTTTCTTAATCCAGCTCCAGCGCCTAGCCCCTCGAGACGCTTGTCTAGCTGCGGCTCCTAACTCCTCGAGTCGCTTGTCTAGTGTCGCCTCCTATAAACTCCGAAACTTCAACTCCGCCGGCAGAAGCAAAAAGCGCTTCTTTGTCGGAGTCTCCAGTTTCTGCGTTTCTGGGCAGTCGGCTCCGCTTTTCGAATTGTCTAGTGTCGCCTCCTATAAACTCCGAAACTTCAACTCCGCCGGCAGAAGCAAAAAGCGCTTCTTTGTCGGAATCTCCAGTTTCTGCGTTTCTGGGCAGTCGGCTCCGCTTTTCGAATTGTCTAGTGTCGCCTCCTAGAAACTCCGAAACTTCAACTCCGCCGGCAGAAGCAAAAAGCGCTTCTTTGTCGGAGTCTCCAGTTTCTGCGTTTCTGGGCAGTCGGCTATACATTTCGATTTCGGTCCTGCCAATGAAGTCAAAGAACGACTTCACTGTCAGGCCCTTCTGCGCTTGTCGGGGCTGAACAAGGCGCTTGCGCTTTTTGTTCTTGTTAGGCTTTTAAGAAATCAGGCTGTTCATAGGCTGGATTCGGATACTTATAGAATCCTTCGCCGGTTGCGACACCTAGTTTTCCTTTGTCAATGTACTCTGTTTTCAACAGGTTCGCCAATTCCTTGAACTGTGGAACGCCTGCTTCGCCTTTGGCATTAGCGATGTTGTAAGCCGTGGTGATTCCAACGATATCTAAAATTGCGAACGGGCCTTTGGGAGAACCGGTGGCAATCATCCATGTTTTGTCAATCGTTTCAGGGTCAGCGACTTCCTTCATTAACAGCATTTGACCAGCTTCGAGGAACGGAACCAGTAGGGAATTCAGGATATACCCAGGCTGCTCTTTGTATAGTGGCAGGGCGATCATGCCGATGGCTTTGGCGAATTTCAACAGATCGTCAAACACTTCCTTGTCTGTGCCAGGGTGCATCATCACTTCAGCGGTGTTATTTTTCCAAATTTCGTTCGCAAAGTGAAGAGCAAGGAATTTTTCCGGACGGCCTGTCGCCTCGGCAAACTGGCTTGGCAGCAGTGTAGAAGTGTTTGTCGCGAACACCGTCTTCTCGGGTGCAGCTTGTCCTAGTTTTTTGTAAAAATCATTCTTGATATTGATGACCTCAGGGACAGCCTCGATCACGAGATCGGCATCTTTTACAGCCTCTGAAAGGTCACTGTAAAAAGTGATGCGATTGTATGCTGCATCTAAATCGTGTTCAGCAGCACCAAGATCCTGTTGATATCGCGGCTTCAGGAGCATAATTCTATTTTTAGCTCCCTCAATTGCTTCATCATTGATATCATAAATAGAAACGTTGAAGCCGTGGTATGCCGTTTGAAAAGCAATTTGGCTTCCTAAAACGCCGCTTCCGGCGACTGTAATGTTTTTATAATTCATTGTAACTCTCCTTTCTGGATATATGATATTTACCCGAATTTAATATTCTTAAAAAGTATTTTTTAAATCTTAATGTCAAACTAAATGGCAGCTTTACCAAACATTCGGAAGGGTATATTAAGTAACAGGAAGAATACATTAATGGATATGATTAGAAATTGAAGAAAAAGAGAAGGTAAGGAGGCAATCCAATGACATCCAACCATGCTGGCTGGAATATCGATAATAGCTATTCCCAGCTCCCTAACATATTCTATAGATTGCAGAAGCCAACTCCTGTAGAAGCACCGGAAGTGGTAATTTTCAATGAATCACTGGCGGAGGAACTTGGTTTAAATCATGAAGTCCTTCAAGGTGGCGAAGGAGCTGAGATCTTTAGCGGCAATGAGGTTCCCGATGGAGGTACTCCACTTGCGCAAGCTTATGCCGGACATCAATTCGGGCATTTTACGATGCTTGGAGACGGCAGGGCGGTCCTGCTGGGCGAGCATGTGACTCCGGATGGTAAGAGGTTTGATATTCAGCTGAAGGGTTCAGGCCGGACGCCATACTCTCGTGGAGGAGACGGGCGCGCAGGGCTAGGGCCGATGCTGAGGGAATTTATCATCAGTGAAGCGATGGTGGGATTGGGCATCCCGACCACCAGGAGCCTGGCAGTGACGACGACGGGGGAGCAAATCATTCGCGAAACGATGCAGACAGGAGCAATCCTGACGCGTGTGGCAGCAAGCCATTTAAGGGTTGGAACATTCCAATTTGCCGCGAACTGGGGTAAGACAGAGGATCTTCGGGCACTGGCTGATTACGCAATTGAGCGCCATTACCCTGAAGTTGAAGGCCAGGAAAACCGCTATCTTTCTTTTTTGAAAAAAGTGATCAAGCGTCAGGCGGCATTGATTGCGAAATGGCAGCATGTTGGTTTTATCCATGGTGTCATGAATACGGACAACATGGCAATCAGCGGCGAGAGTATTGATTATGGGCCTTGTGCTTTCATGGACACGTACGACCCGGCGACAGTTTTCAGCTCCATCGACCGTGATGGCAGCTACGCCTACGGAAATCAGCCGTATATCGGCGGCTGGAATCTCTCTAGGTTTGCTGAAGCCTTATTGCCTTTGCTTGCTGAGGATGAAGAAGAGGCAGTAAAGCTGGCGGAGGAAGCCCTCTCTGAATACCCAGAAGTATTTGAAGCGGAGTTCATATCCGGAATGAGACTGAAATTGGGGATTTTCAATGAGGAAAAAGAAGATAAGAGCCTTATTTCGGTTCTGCTAAACTTGATGCATACACACAAGGCTGACTTTACGAATACGTTTAAAGCCCTGACCTTTAACCAGCCTGATGGGGACGAGTTGTTCCAAGTTGAGGAGTTCACTGAGTGGCATGGAAAGTGGCAGAAAAGACTGAGACGCCAGGATCAATCGAAGGAAGACTCACTGGAGCTGATGCGTGACAACAACCCAGCTGTGATTCCGCGCAACCATAGGGTGGAGGAAGCACTGCAGGCTGCTGTCAATGGTGACTTGAGTGTCATGGTGAAATTGCTCGAAGTCCTTGCCAACCCGTACGAGCATTCAACTGAACAGGCAGAATTCTGCAATCCGGCTCCACCATCAGCACGGCCATACCGGACATTTTGTGGGACGTGAGCTGTTAGCGTGAAATTATGTTAAAGAGTCCGTCTAGCAGGGCTATGACGGACAAAAACCAGAGGGGAAAGTGGAAATGAGTCCGTCATCAGGGCTATGACGGACAAAAACCCGAGGGAAAATCCAAAAAAAGAGTCCGATAGAAAGGATCTATCGGACAAACGTGAGGGAAGATCCGCCAAAAGAGTCCGATAGAAAGGCTCTATCGGACAAACGTGAGGGAAGATCCGCAAAAAAAGTTCGTCATGCCTTTATATAAAATTCATTTAATAATCTCGTTACTGTTAAAAATCAGCGCATAAACGAGCTATACCATCTATCCCAATCCGAACCGAGGGAGTAACTGACAGACTGTGACTCCAGCTTTGGACAGTCTTTTACACAGCTGCCCCCAACAATGAACTTCAGGGATGGATCTATTTTGAGGCATGATTGAATCCAGTCCTCCACCTTTTTAATTGGATTCGGATTCGTCATGGAAATCGAGACAACCTTGATGTTTTTCAATTTTATCAAATCTGCTAATCCCTCAAGTGGGGTGTTTGGACCTAAATAGATGACGTCGTGGTCTTTCTTCTTTAAAAATAAACTGAAAACCATCAAACCGATTTGATGCTGCTCACCTTCTGGGCAGAACGCCAGCACTTTCGGAAGGGAAGGATTGACAGGCAGGACCCTCAGGAACTGGGTGCAGCGGTTGATGATGAACTGCGTAGCGAAATGCTCCTGGGCAACCGAAATGGAGCCATTCTCCCATTCGTCCCCAACCTTGTACAAAACATGGACTAATATGTGATGGAACACCTCTTCAAAGTCATACAAAGAAAAAGCAAGATCGGCAATCTGGTTTGCCTCCTGGGTGTCAAGGTTAATCAGGGCTTGGTAAAGCTTTTCTTTTAACTCGCCGTACTTGTCAATTTGTGAAGACGGAGCCGGGGAGGAAGCCGTAGGGGAGCCCTGCAGCTGCCTGGCCGCGTCACTGATTTTTATATTTTTTTCATGAACTTGAGTCTTGAGCCACTTAAGTGTTTCAACATCTTTCTGGCTATATAAACGATGACCGCCCTCTGTCCTGGTGGGAGCTACGACATTATAGCGATTTTCCCATGCCCTGATCGTGACTGCGGGTATATCCAATAGTTCTGACACTTGCTTGATGCTATACAAATTCTTCACCTCATTCTTCGGTATGGAGAAGTTATACAAAAATTATACAACGAGTGGTGTCAAATGAAAACTTTGAATATGGTATCATTAGTATTGCTTATTGTCGGCGGATTAAATGGGCTTTTGGTGATATTATTTGAATGGAATTTGGTTGGCGGTCTCTTCTGAGGATTGGATAGTCCGATTGCCAAAGGGTGTACATTCTAGCAGGACTCGCAGCAATTCACAGTATCACGCATTTATCCTAAAGTGTATAAATAGAGAAAAGGGCGTACAGAAACTTATTTGTACGCCTTTTGCATGCACCTTGAATTAACACCTTGATATCGATATTCTAATAAGAGGAAATCGTCGAAACTGGGGGAGTAAGCAATGGATAAAAAAGAAATTGAATATAAAATCGTCGAATTGAAAGATGAGTATTTGCAGCTTCAACACAATCTCGAAAAATTGGAATCTGTAAAAGGCAACCTGCACCCGCTCGAGAAGCGTCTTGCCGCGATTGAAGAGGAGTTAGGCTCTTTGAACACAATGCTTCGTGATCTTTAGTTATCCAAGCCTGTTCTGAATAGGAATCAGACTTGTCATTTGGTAGGATAAGTATAAAAATTTCACTTAGAGAATGTCCAGCTCCAGGCCCTCCAGCGCTTGTCGGGGCTGACCAGGCGCTTGCGCTTTTCTTATCTGAATATAAACAAGGCGTGAGCTTGATCATTAATCGAGCTCATGCCTTGTTTTCCACTAAACTATCAACCTGTTTAAACTCATACTTCCTTTTGGAGCATAGCTTCAGGCACATTTAATCAAACGTTTGATTAATATCCTGCTAGGATGCGAGGGAGCCATCTCACGGTTTTTGAATCTTTTCTTCGGAGATGTCCGCTCCGTCAATTCCTAGTTCAGCAGGTCTTAAGATAGGGTCCTGGTTCGCTTTTTTCTGTGCTGATTAGTAAAGAGATAGCGGATACTTCCTTTTACTTAACTTCCACTTTTCGACCTTCGCGAGCAGAGACCCTGACTGCATCCAATACTTTTTGAGTTGAATGTCCATGATTGAAATCAGCGAGATAGGGATGCTTTGTTCCGGTAGCCAACGTTTCATGGAGCGCATCCAAGGCTCTTTGGAAGCTGTTATAGTAGCGTGCTGCGATCTGCGGCATAGTCGAAGGTGCTTCGAGATCAGCTGCCAGCTCGACTTCTTGAAGTGCGGAATGTCCCTCTGAAAGCAGGACTTTGTTGTCATCCAGCATGACCAGCGTGCCTTCTGTCCCGTAAACCTCAAGGCGCCAGGTGTGCTCAGTTTGTCTCGCCGCAGAGATAAGCTCAAGCGTTACAGTCGCTCCGTTTTCCAGAGAACCAATAATTTGGAAAGCATCGTCCGCTGTCCGGTGTTCAGTAGTCCCGCTATCATCAGACTGAGTCGGAACGTGAATCGGGAGCTGGCCGAATACTTCTTTTAAGGTGCTGTCCATCCACCATTGAAGGGCATCGGTCATATGGGATCCGATTGCGCCAAGCATTCCGCCGCCCTTTTCTTCCTGTCCAAGCCAGCCGCGAGGTTTTGAAACCAGGCCAGTATAATTGGCAAAAGAGCAATCATAGCGGACATGTAAAATTTCTCCGAGTTTTCCGCTTTCCATAATTTCTTTTACCTTTGTGCGAGCCGGAAGAAAGCGGAATTCATGGTTGATATCAAGCCGAGTTTACCTGCACTGTCTCTTTCCGTAATCATTTCTTCTGTTTCGGCAACATCCAAAGCCATTGGTTTTTCACAAACTACATGAACACCCTTTTCGAAAGCTGCAGCAACCATTTCCTTATGTAAATGGACTGCAGAAGCGACGACAACTAAATCGAGCTTCTCCTGCTCGATCATCTGACGCCAATCGGTATAGATATTTTCAATCCCGCTGGCTTTCCGTGCTTCCTCAAAGTTGCCCCGTGATACACTCGAAATTGCGACAACATCAAATCCTTCATGATGATCCATCATCGGTGCATGAACCTTCGCGCCAAAACCGGTACCGATTACGCCTGCTCTAAACTTTTCCATCAATCCCACTCCTGTCCAGAATTTAGTTTAATAGTAAATCCGTTAGAGAGGAATGTAAATCAATATAGTATAATAATGGAAAATACAATGTGAGGCGGGAAATATATTGAACATAGGGGATCTATTATTTCAGCTGATTTTCTTCATTTTACTGATAGGTATTGTGGCGGCTGTTTTCTATGCTGTACGCACACTCGTCATAAAGAAACCAAATAATCAAAAGAGTATAGAACAAAAACTCGATCGAATAATTGAGCTGCTTGAGAAGGAAAATAAAGACTGAACAGCTTATATAATTGTATGTCTGCTCATGGTATAATGAGAAACTTAGATGAATTTGCACATCATTGCACGGATGCTTGAAAAGCCTCCGCTTAGCGATCATATATGGAGGTATAAGAACATGAATAAACGATGGACGATTGATAAGATTAGAGAGTTTGTGGAGAAAAACTCAGATAGTAAGCTGCTGACGACAGAATATCATGGTTTTTCGCAAAAATTACTATTTAAATGCGCGTGCGGCAACAATTTTGAAAAACCCTTCAAGAAGTTCAAGGATAATCACCAGCGCAAGTGTGATGTGTGCCAGCCGCCAAAAGCGTCACGCTAATTGGACAGATAAAAGCGAGATGCTGCCATTAAGCTTCAGGTCTAACAAGGTGGCTTTTTTAGTAAAAAGCTTAATATACTAGCAAAGGAAGCGTAAATCTTAGAGGATTCACGCTTCTTTTTGTTGAATTTAATGAAAAGAATCTTATAGGAGTTACAGGGTAATGTTGAAATTAATGAAATCTTATAGGAGTTACAAGGATAATAATGAAAAAATATATGTTGAAAAACGATTTTAGAGATTTCAAAAAAGGTGCTCAATTTTATTTGATTGCTGAATCGGAGTTTATCGGAATCAAAGAGTATGTGCTGCGAAGCGGGGATTTAAAGATCAGGTTATCGATTAATGATAGTGAGTTTCGGAAGAATTTTATTTTACTAAGTTAAAAATGGGGGGATGGTTGGCATGTATTTGTTTTTATCGATTCTGTTAAGTGTCATTCTAGGATACCTTCTATTTGCCATGGGACCGATTGTTGGCGGAATTGCTGCCTTTGGAATCATTGCCGGCAGTTTATTCAGAGGGATTTACTTGTTGAATGATATCCGCAAAAGGCTCGCGTGCGATTCTCCTGTTGAAAAAGAGGTTCAAGAGCAGCAGGTGACAGAAGTCGTTCCCGAGCATTTGAAGAGTCCGGGTGCTTATAAAAAATATCTGGTTGGAAAAGAAGATCGGGGATTTTAATGCAGTTCACAGCAATAGTAGTGTTTGCGATTGTCTGGGGCGGTTTGATGATCTATTTCCTTACGCCTTTTCACAGTAAAATAGAAAGAAACCCTAATGATACATTCAGCAAAGCATTGCAGGTAAACCTGACCAGGCTTATTTTACATAAAAAAGCCATTCTTGCCTTGCTATTGTTATTGGTTACATTAATGAGTATAAGATCATATTTTATATCGGCTGAAGAGTATGCTCGGCTCCACGCAATAACCAGGGAGTCGGGGAACCCTGTCTTTTATATGGTCAGTGTGGTCTTGTATGCCGCATTAATATATCTTTTTTTGGCAGGCAGGTGGTCCGTGAAATCAGCAAAGTGAATGGAGAGAATTGTTGTGAAAGAGACGATATTAAAATCGCTGGCAAAAATAGAAGAAGATTTCGATGTGAAAATTCTTTATGCGGTCGAGTCCGGCAGCAGGGCATGGGAGTTCCCGTCCAAGGACAGCGATTATGATGTCCGGTTCATCTATGTACATAAAAAAAGAAGACTATCTGACGATTGACCAGATGGGAATAGGCAAGAAAAGAGATGTGATTGAACTGCCGATTAATGATTTGCTGGATATAACCGGTTGGGAACTGACCAAGGCCCTTAAGTTATTCAGAAAATCGAATCCTCCGCTAATGGAATGGCTGCGTTCGGGGATTGTTTACTACCAGGCTTATTCGACCATTGACCAGATGAAGGAGCTCAGCAAAGAAGTTTTCGCCCCGAATTCCTGTTTGCATCATTATTTGAATATGGCGAGCAATAATTTCAGGGAGTACTTGCAGGGAGATCAAGTCAAGATTAAGAAATATTTCTATGTACTAAGGCCGGTCCTTGCTGCAAAATGGATAGAAAAATACAATGAGTTTCCGCCGCTGGAATTTCCGCAGTTATTGGAGGACCTGCTGCCGGAAGGCGAATGGAAGAGTGAGATCCAAACCTTATTGAAACGGAAAATAAGCGGTGATGAACTGGACTACGAACCGAAAATTGAAGTCATCAATCAATTCCTGAACGAGGAAATCATACGCCTGAAAGAATTTACTTCAACACTGAATGTTGATTTGCCAGATTTCACACCTCAGCTTGATTTGCTTTTCAGGAATAAGTTAGCGGAAGTGTGGCAATAGCTTTCTGGCGAATGGCTGGATATTAGTATGGACTGGGAAAAGAATTTGACAAGGGGGATCATCGATATGGCAACGGAAAATAAAAAGCTGTCAATGGAACAGCAGGAAGAACTGCTTGGAAGATTGAAAGCCCGTTTTGAGAAAAATATGAGTCGGCATGAGGGGCTTGATTGGGCGGAAGTGCAGACTAAGCTCGAAAACAATCCTGAAAAAATATGGTCGCTCAATGAAATGGAAGCAACTGGCGGAGAGCCGGATGTAGTTGGTATGGATGGTGTGACGGGGGAATACATCTTTTATGATTGTGCTGCTGAAAGTCCCAAAGGCCGCAGAAGTGTTTGTTACGACAGAGAAGCGCTGGAGTCAAGGAAGAAGCACAAGCCGGAAAATAGCGTCATGGATAGGGCAGCTGCGATGGGCATTGAGCTTTTAACAGAGGAACAATACAAAGAGCTGCAGAAGCTTGGGAATTTCGACCTGAAAACGTCGAGCTGGGTGCAAACGCCTGACAATATTAGAAAACTTGGCGGAGCCCTCTTTTGTGACCGTCGCTATGATACTGTCTTTGTGTATCACAATGGAGCCGATTCCTACTATGGAGCCAGGGGTTTCCGCGGCTCGTTAAAGGTCTGATTTTTGTACAGAAAGCGATTTTTTGTAAAGCTTGGTATAAGACACTTTCAATGTAAGACGAGCCAGTCTAGTTTGCTGGCAAAAGAAAAGCCGTTACGGAAAGATCTTCGGAACGGCTTTGTCTGTTATTTTTCAGAATCTGCCACTTTAACGATCGCTTTTCCGAGATTTGCTCCTTTAAACAAATCCAAAAATGCGTCAATTGTATTTTCAAAGCCTTCTGTAACCGTTTCTTCGTACTTCAGTTTACCTTCCAAAAGCCAGCTCCCCAATTCTTTGGCACCTTCCCCAAAACGGGACGAGTAGTTTCCGACTGTGAACCCTTGCATTAAAGAACTGGTCTTAATTAAGTAACCTTGAACACGAGGTCCTACATCTGGCTCTGACTGGTTATACGCTGAGATCGCTCCGCAGACAGGAATCCTTGCGAAGTTGTTCAAGAGAGGGAAAATCGCATCGGAAATCTCTCCGCCGACGTTCTCAAAATAGACATCGATTCCATCCGGACAAGCCTCTTTTAGAGAAGAGCTTACATCCTGTGTATTGTAATTTATAGCTGCATCAAATCCAAGGTCATCGAGTAGATAACGTACCTTCTCATCGGAACCAGCAATCCCAACGACCCTTGCCCCTTTGATTTTTGCAATTTGTCCAACAATCGAACCGACAGCTCCCGCAGCACCGGAAACAACGACAGTTTCACCAGCTTTCGGTTTTCCGATATCCAATAAGCCGAAGTATGCTGTTAGACCAGTCATGCCTAGTACACTTAAGTATGCTGATACTGGAGCCAAATTCGGGTCGATTTTGCGGACAGTGTTATCTTTTGCGACGGAGAATTCCTGCCAGCCTAATGAACCTATGACGAAATCGCCCACTTCAAAAAGGTCTGACTGGGACTCAACGACTTTTCCGATGACGCCACTTGAAATAGCCTCGTTTAATTTGAACGGCGGGATATAGGATTTGGTGTCATTCATGCGCCCGCGTAAATAAGGATCGACCGAAATATAGATAGTCTGTAAAAGTATTTCTCCTTTGGCTGGTTTTTCTACAGGTACTTCTGCGAATTCAAAATGGTCATAAGTAGGGACTCCGCTTGGTCTCTTTTTTAGCTGTATTTGCTTCTGAATAGTAATCACCCTTCCTAAATATTTTCTAGCCTTAATATACAGGAGAGAAGGGGGGATTCAAACTCATTTGATTTGAAAAGTTGGTTTTAAATTTAATTACAGTAACTATTGGGAGTAGAGATGACATAGGAACAGATAGGCAATTCATTTTAGATGGAATATTGGGTTCTTTGTTTATGATTTCCTGCTAATCATTCTATGTTTCACATATCCTCCTCCTGGGAAGATGACACTATTGGTTCATATAGATAGGAGGAGTTAAAAATGGCTAAAACGATATTTATTACAGGCGCTGGGAGCGGGCTTGGCCGCGGGGCTTCGTTAGGGCTTGCGAAAAAAGGACATCGGGTGATTGCCACGACTGAACTCACTTCCCAAAAGACAGAACTGATGCGGGAGGCTGAGGAACAGGGTCTTGATATGGAAGTTTTCAAGCTCGATATTACGAATGAGCGGGATCGTGAACAGATCAGGCAGTATGATTTTGATGTGTTTGTCGCGAATGCGGCGATCAATGAAGGAGGACCACTGGCTGAGGTGCCGATGGACCGGATCCGTGCGCTTTTTGAAGTGAATGTTTTCGCTACGTTGGAGACTGTACAAATTGCAGCTAAGAAGCTAGTAGAAGAAGGAAGCGGCAAAATCATCTTCATGAGTTCAATGGCGGGTATTTCAGCAACGCCGTATGTCGGTCCATATACGGCAACGAAGCATGCCATTGAGGGCATCGCCCAAACCATGAAGTCGGAGTTGGAGAAGCACAATGTAAAAGTAGCGACGATTAACCCGGGAGCTTTTGAAACGGGCTTCAACAAGCGGGCAGCTGAGGAAAAGTGGAAGTGGTACGATGAGGAGAAGAATTTTACCAGGAAAGAGGATATGGAAAAGCAGGAGGAGGGATTGAAGAACCAATTCGATCCTGAGGATATGATTGCAAAAATGGTAGAAATCATCCCTGCAGATCACCATAAATTCCGGAATGTTTATCCTGAGGAGACGGAAAAACAGCTGAAAAAGACGCAAGAAGAAAGATGGACGATGGATATCTAACATGGTAATAGGAAGCCAGGCAATCGTCGAGTGCCAGGCTTCTTACTGTGCGGACTTCCATCAGATACAACGTGTAGAGGTTATTTTGTGATGGTATAGCTTTAATAGAGCGAAAGTTCGTTAGGATGGAAGAAAGCTTCGAGGATGAAAAAAGCTGGATTCTTTTAGGATTCGGCTGGTCTATTCCTCTTAATCAGTGGTGATAAAGGCATCGATTCCCTTGCTCTCGATTTCCCGGATGCGAGTTTCTGCATTTTCGCGGCTTGAAAAAGCACCAGCCTGTACACGATACCAGATTTTGCCGGATACATCGGTTTTTGCGATAAAGCTTTCAATCCCTTTAGCGGTCAGCTCTGCCACTCGTTGCTCGGCATTCTCTCTTTGTTTGAAAGAACCGGCGATGATTTTATAGTTAGCGTCTCCGCGATTGGCTGTTTCTTTAGCTGTCAGATTGAATGCTTGAGCAATGCCGTTTGCGTGACCCCGGGCAACATCACGACGCCAGGATTCCTGCTTCATAAGGGCTGCGTCCTGGGCATTGTCGATAAAGCCGTTCTCAGATAGCATCGCATCCATCCTTGATTCGCGAAGTACATGGAAATTTGCTTTCTTCTTGCCGCGGTTATTAAGCTGATTCAGCTTCATGACTTCCGTGTGGATGATGTCGCGGTATCTCGCCGTTGCTGAACTGTTCGAAAGACCGTTGTAGATATAGTCCTCGTATCCACGGACAGAGCCGTTGAAGGAATTAGTGTGTATCGAAAGATAAAAATCAGCTCCCCACGCGTTGGCTTCATCTGTACGTTGGGCGAGACTTTTTGTTACATCACTTGTCCTGCTCATTCTGACATCGATATTTTCATAGTTGTTTTCCAGGATAGAACGGATATTAAGCGCAATATCCAGGTTCAGATTCTTTTCCTGAAGACCATTTCCCTGCGCGCCAGGATCCGATCCGCCATGGCCTGGATCTAAATAAAGTTTCATATAACCTCCTCCTTTTAGTTGGTCTTTATAGAATATGTAGGAGAAAAGTATTGGTAAGGGTACATGTCCCGGCTGGGTAAAGATACCTTGTATTTTAACGAAACATTTTTAGAGTTGAATCGTAAAACAAAGAAGACTTAATAATAGCTGAGGTGGTAGGATGGAAACGAACATGCAGACATCACAAACTGTTGAAATAGAAAGGACCCCGGAAGCGGAAATCAAAAACCTATTGAATATCATCGGTGTATTCATCTTTGCTGGATTGGCACTGACCACAGTCACCAATCCGTTGCCGGCAAAATATCTCAAGGAATATATGCTGTTCATCGGAGGAAGTGCCGTGACTTATTACTTTTTGCTGAACATCTACTTCATTGGGGACACATGGAGAAAAGTGTTTTATGCTAGTCTGGCCTTGCTAGGGCTTGGCAGCCTGTTCATGGCGGTGTACTTGTTTATTAATTCATCGCATTAAAATTTGAGTGTAGTTAAGATTCCGCTTGGTATTTTCCTTAATATGGATGAAAGCGCAATTAATAGAGTTAGGTGCGCAATTCCCATTTTGGAGCGTGCAATTATAATAAGAGGCCGTGCAATTAATCAGCTTTACGGTGCAATTATTGATTTTCTCAACACAAAACTCCCTGTACCAAGGGAGTTTTTATTTTGCGAAAAAGTCCTTGTCTAGTCGCTAAATACGTTGATCTGAATTTTCGCAATATATTTACTTCGATAAATTTTGTAAGCGTTACCATTCCTAACAGGCTAGTAATGGCGCGATTTTTGCTTTTTCGCTATATCCTGTAACATCCTTGAAACAATTCGGAATGTTTGTTAGGTTAGATAACCGTAAGCCCCATGAGGGCAGGAAAAACTTGGACGGCATAATTAACATAAGAACTTATTCTGTGTGGTTCGGCTGGTTATCTCTTAATAACTTTCATGATTAAGAATTCATTTTCATTCTTGTATGTTAGCCGCTTTTCAATTGTCTAGCTTCAGCGCCTAGCCCCTCGAGACGCTTGTCTAGCTGCGGCTCCTAACTCCTCGAGACGCTTCGGTCCTGCCAATGAAGTCAAAGACCGACTTCAATGTCAGGCCCTCCAGCGCTTTTCGGAGTTGAGCAGTCGCCTCCGCATTTCGATTTCGGTCCTGCCAATGAAGTCAAAGACCGACTTCAATGTCAGGCCCTCCAGCGCTTTTCGGGGCTGACCAAGGCGCTTGCGCTTTTCTAACCACTATGTTAATTATTTCGTTTAGGGAAAACGAAAAGGAGAGATTTGGTGAGTTTTGAAGTATTTATTTCTTTAGCAATTTATTTTATTGCAATGATCCTGATCGGATTGTATGCATACCGCAAAACATCTGATCTATCAGATTATATGCTAGGCGGACGTGGTCTTGGACCGTCGGTAACGGCTCTATCAGCTGGAGCATCTGACATGAGTGGGTGGATGCTGATGGGATTGCCTGGCGCAATGTACACTTCAGGTATTTCCAGTGCCTGGATCGCAGTTGGATTATCGATTGGTGCTTATTTGAACTACCTCATTTTAGCTCCAAGACTTCGAACCTATACGGAGCTGGCAAATGATTCAATTACAATCCCCGATTTCCTTGAAAACCGCTTTTCAGATGGGACGAAAATCCTTAAGTCTGTATCTGCAGTCGTTATCATCATTTTCTTCACTCTGTACACTTCAGCGGGTCTAGTTTCAGGCGGTACTTTGTTTGAGTCAGCATTTGGACTCGATTATCGTATGGGCTTGTTTGTGACAGCTGGTGTCGTTATTGTTTATACTCTTTTCGGCGGTTTCCTTGCTGTTAGTTTGACTGACTTTGTTCAAGGGGTCATTATGTTCCTTGCACTTGTCTTGGTGCCGGTAGTTGCCTTTACGGAACTTGGAGGACCTGGAAACGTAATGGATACTGTCAGTGAAATCGATCCTACGTTGATGGATCTTTTCAAAGGTACGACATTCCTTGGAATTATTTCGCTATTGGCATGGGGTCTTGGTTACTTCGGCCAGCCGCATATCATCGTTCGCTTTATGGCGATTAAATCGATGGAGGATCTTAAGCCTGCCCGCAGAATTGCGATGACATGGATGATCGTTTCGATTATCGGTGCTTTGGCAGTCGGTCTTGTTGGGATTGCATATGTAGAGTTGAACAACGTTACGCTTGAAAATCCGGAAACAGTCTTCATCATGTTTGCGAACATCCTGTTTAACCCTTATATCACTGGATTCCTGCTCGCTGCGATTTTGGCTGCGATCATGAGTACGATTTCTTCACAGCTGCTTGTGACTTCAAGTGCATTGACGGAGGACTTTTACAAGGCGTTCTTCCGCCGCGAAGCAAGTGACAAGGAATTGGTATTCGTCGGCCGTGCAGCCGTATTGCTTGTCGCATTAGTAGGTATCGCGCTATCTTATACGCCTAATGACACGATTCTTTCATTGGTTGGTAATGCATGGGCTGGATTCGGTGCCGCATTCGGACCAGTCATGATCCTGAGCCTGTACTGGAAGCAGATGAATCGCTGGGGTGCGCTTGCAGGTATCGTCGTCGGTGCGCTTACCGTCATCATTTGGATCAGCATCGATGGATTATCAGCATTCCTGTATGAAATGGTCCCTGGGTTCTTCTTGAGCTTGATTGCCGTCATTGTTGTTAGTAAAATCACAACCGGACCAGGCAAAGCGGTAAAAGAAGAGTTTAAAGAAATGGAAGACATTATGTCTGAGTAAAATAGTAACAGGCTGCTAGATTTAATTGCTGGCAGCCTGTTTTTTTATTGTTTGAATTTTTCCGGCTTTCTCACATAGCTTTCTATAATGAATCCACAGTTTGTACAAATGATATGTAAAATCTCCGACCCTAAACTCATTACTCTATTTTCTGGATGCATAACAGCATAGCCAGCCTGTTTACCTTTCCCGATTTCCGTTCCGCCGCATTTGGGACATTGTTTCGCATAGTTCATCACTGGAATCATCCTTTCAAAACCATTTTCTTCTTATATAGATTTACGATTCAGACATGCAATAGGTTTCAAGGCTTTTTGGTATTGAGGACTTCAATGTATAAAAGTTTGTCTGTAATCATCTTTATTGAAAATTTGCGAGAAATCTTTTTGAACCATGGTTAATTTTGCAATAAAGGCGAATACTACCTTTTGTAAAATACCGAGGTTGTATGTGCCTCTATTTGAAAAGGAGTGTTATCCATGAAAAAGAAATTAGCGTTGGTTTTGTTTGCGGTGATGATGGTGTTGTCAATTGCAAACCCTAGTTTTGCAGCCGACAATGCTGGAGGGAAAAAGGATATTGTTGATACTGCGGTAGCAGCAGGGAACTTTAAAATCCTCGCGGCGGCATTGGAAAAAGCCGGATTGGTTGAAACCTTGAAAGGTGAAGGGCCATACACTGTATTCGCACCGACGGATGAGGCGTTCAATAAGCTTCTGAAGGATTTGGGAATTACAGCAGATGAGTTGTTGGCAAGAAAGGATCTCAAGGACATCCTTCTGTATCATGTGCTTCCTGGCAAAGTCATGTCAGGCGATTTGAAGGATGGAATGCAGGCGCAGACTCTTGCGAAGAAGAATGTCACGATTTCACTTGACCCGGTTCGCGTAAACGATGCAAAGGTGATAACTCCCGACGTTGAAGCATCAAACGGTGTCATTCATGTGATCGACAAGGTATTGCTGCCAAAATAAGTACGACAGGCTGGATTCCATGGGGATTCAGTCTTTTTTTTTGAAATGATCCCGGAAGATTCACCATCATGGACATTTATGATGTAAAACGGTATAATTAATTCGGTTCTCGAAATATTATTTTACATCTTAGAGTTTGAAGGTGAACGTATGCAAAAAGAAAAATTATGGACAAAAGATTTCATTTCGATTTCTCTAGTGAATTTCGTGATGATGCTTTCGATGTATTTATTGATTGTCACAATGGCTTCCTATGCGACTGATACGTATGGAGCTTCAACGAGCATGGCAGGATTGGCGTCGAGCATCTTCATCATCGGCGTTCTTTTTGCCAGGTTGTATGCCGGCAAGGAAATTGCGAGGATTGGCAGCAGGAAAATGTTAATCGGAGGAATCTTGTTTTTCGTCCTGATCACTGTTTTATATTTAATTCCATCGAATATCTATGTCCTCCTGATTGTCCGTTTTCTCCATGGTGTCGGAATCGGGTTTGCGGCGACAGCAACGGGGACGATTGTGGCACAAGTGGTTCCTGCAAGCAGGAAAGGAGAAGGAATCAGCTATTTCAGCTTGAGTGTGATTTTATCGACCGCAGTTGGTCCTTTGATTGGCCTCGGGATGATTGCTGAGTTTGGCTATCAAAGCATGTTCATCTTTTCCCTTGTCGTCGGGCTTGTCAGCTTGCCAATCGCCCTTAGGGTAAATGAGCCTGCTGTGGATGATCAGGGAGAAGGAAAAGGAAATAAAAGCAGCCGCTTCAGTCTGGCAAACTATTTAGAACCTAACGCCTTGCCAATCTCGATTGTCATGTTCGTCATTGCGCTTGCATATTCAGGTACTCTATCATTCATCGCGTCATTTGCAAAGGAAGCTGAATTGACAGACGCAGGCAGTATGTACTTCTTTGTTTATGCGATGGCTGTCTTATTCTCCCGTCCATTCACCGGGAAGCTTATGGACGCAAAAGGTGCCAACAGCGTTGTGTATCCGGCATTGATGGCCTTTGCCCTTGGGATGTATGCACTAAGCCAGGCGCAATCCAGTGCCGTGTTCCTGTTAGGGGCCGCCCTTATTGGGTTAGGGTATGGCAATTTCCAATCTGTCGCACAAACGATTGCCATTAAGATGACACCTCCGCACCGGATGGGAATGGCCACTTCGACCTTTTTCATCATGATGGATATCGGGATTGGCTTCGGGCCCTTCCTGCTGGGATACATGATCCCGGATTTCGGATATCGCGGATTGTATCTGGCGATGGTGCCATTAATCATAGCGGGTATCTTTATCTACTACTCTTTGCATGGAAAAAAAAGAGAGAATGAAGGCTACAATATGAAAACCTCGCCAAGCATCGGCGAGGTTTTACTTTTTTTGCTTAGGAAATAAAAAAATTTTGTTGTAGATGGCTATAGGGGGTATTTTGGTTCAACTTTAAAAACCGACCGGTCTTGCTGAAAAATTTGTTGCCGTGATTGGCTCTCTTAATTTCTCCTTAACCAGTCGGATATCTTTCTGTTAAAAATACTACAGACTGATTGATCAATGCTTTTAATACCTCCACATCAATATCCGCTACTTTATTTATGTACACACATGCTTTCCCTGAAGTATGTTTGCCGAACTTTTCTAGTAACGCTTCTCTTTCCGTGTCGCCGGTCGCGAAATATAAGCTTATTTTTGCCTTCCGAGGTGAAAAGCCAACAAGTGGCGCGTCGCCTTCGTGACCGGAATCATACTTATAATGATAGGAGCCAAAGCCAATAATGCTTGGTCCCCACATTTTTGCAGGATAACCTGTCGTTTCTGTAAAAATATCCAAGAGTCTATAAGCATCATCCCGCTTTTTAGGGCTGTCGACATTTTCAATGAATTCGATGACACTATTGTCGTTCTCCTTCGTTTTCAGTTCGTACATGATCAAAACGCCTCCCTTCCATTCATATACTTATCTATGCTGGTCAACAAGAATCTGATTGCCATCAGGATCTTCAATTGTAAAATGAGCCGGACCCTCTCCAGATTCATCTGCTTCAGTAAGGAACGTAACTCCATTTTCTTTAAGCTGCTTTTGAAGTTCGCGAACATCAGTGAAGCTTTCCAGGTTTTCAGCATTTTGATTCCAGCCAGGATTGAAGGTAAGGATATTTTTTTCAAACATCCCCTGGAACAGTCCGATAATGCAGTTTTCATTCTTCATAATCAGCCAATTTTGATTGATGTCTCCACCCAGGGCTTGAAATCCAAGGTTTTCATAAAAAGATTTCGAAGCTGCAATGTCTTTTACAGTTAAGCTTACAGAAAATGCACCGAGTTTCATATGTATTTGCCACCTTTTATAAAATGAATATTCTGATATATACACTTCTAGTATAGACAAGCACTTTAAAATTTACAATTAGCGACGGTAATAGCGGGCAATTAATTTCGAATTGATCCCTCTGACATAATTTGGTCAAAGCTTTTCAACAGAATTGTGACTAATGTCACAACGCAGTATTTTTCTTCGCTGAATTTGATATCTTAATAGTGTAATAATATTAAATAACTTATTGGAGTGAGGAACATGTTTGCTAAATGGTTAAGAGAAAACAATGTTGCTGCTGGTATATTGACTGTCATTAGGGTATGGCTTGGATACAACTGGATGACTGCTGGATGGGGCAAATTGACAGGTGAAGGCTTCGACGCTTCTGGATACTTGAAAAATGCGGTGGCGAACCCTGTAAAAGGCCCGGATGGAAACATGGTGTATGGCTGGTATGTGAACTTCCTAGAAAACTTTGCGATTCCAAACGTCGATCTGTTCAACTTCATCGTGCCGCTAGGAGAATTCCTTGTGGGTCTTGGGTTAATACTGGGAACACTGACAACTGCTGCAATGTTCTTCGGTCTAGTGATGAACTTCAGCTTCTTCTTAGCTGGAACAGTATCTCACAATCCAACTGACATCTTCTTCGGATTCATCATCCTGTTCGCAGGCTACAACGCAGGCAAATACGGTTTAGACCGCTGGGTGGTACCATTCATCCGAAAAACTGTTTTCAAGGGAAGAGAAGAAGCTGCACGAAACGCTGCTTAACATAGTTAAATCCCCCTTTAAATAATCGAGCTGCCGGGTATTTCCTGGCAGCCGTTTTTTTTTGTCTTTTTTTAAAGTGTAAAAGCATAGGAAAATCAATCCTATGCCTAGCACATGAACTTATCTTCCGAAGAAATTGCCCATTGAGTTTCTGAAGTCATCAAATAGACCGTCTCTGTTTCTGTTATTGCGGATATCATCAGCAAATGTACCCATCCAGTCAAAGGCGTTATCGTCTACAGAGACATATACCTTGTCGAGCCCTCTTTGAGATTGGCGGACCTTTTGTTCAATTTCTCGTTCCAATCCATTTCCACGAGCAGTGTTTCTGTTTGTTTCATCTCCGGCATCACCATGGCCGTCGATGATTCCGTCGTTTCCTGCAGGGTTATCATCTTGGTCTACTCGGCCATTTTCTGCGAACGTTCTGCCGTTTCCATCCAAAGCATCATTGACGTCAGCATTGCCGTTATTATCGGTCGCCAGTCTTACGGCAACATACGCATTATTCTCCGTGATGATGACACGAGCGTCGTCTACTTCTGGCATCTGTTCAACCTGTCGTTCTGCGCGATCTGCCAGCTGCAATTTGTTTTCTTCTGTAGCAGGACCACGTCGAACCTGGGAAATTTGGACTTGCTGTTCGCCGTTGTCGTCGGCTGCATTGTTATTCGCTCCGCATCCAGCCAGCCCAAGGGTAAAAACAGCACAGCCTGCGAGGATTATTGATTTTTTCATCCCGTTCACTCCTTGTAGTGTATTCGTCTTTATGATGGCTTGAAATCAGAGCGCTATGCAGGGTGAAAAGATTTTTTTGCAAAATTGAAGGAGATGATATTGCAGATTAGGAGGCTTTGTCATCATTCGTTCATAACATTTCAACAAAATTGTGAAAATGTTCACAAATAACCCTGCTTTCGAGATTTATTTGTTATCTTATAAGTGTACTAATACTAAATCATTTACTGGAGTGAGGAACATGTTTGCTAAGTGGTTAAGAGAAAACAATGTTGCTGCTGGTATATTGACTGTCATTAGGGTATGGCTTGGATACAACTGGATGACTGCTGGGTGGGGCAAATTGACAGGTGAAGGCTTCGACGCTTCTGGATACTTAAAGAATGCGGTGGCGAACCCTGTAAAAGGCCCGGATGGAAACATGGTGTATGGCTGGTATGTGAATTTCCTTGAAAACTTTGCGATTCCGAACGTCGATTTGTTCAACTTCATCGTGCCGCTAGGAGAATTCCTTGTGGGTCTTGGGTTAATTCTGGGAACACTGACAACTGCTGCAATGTTCTTCGGTCTAGTGATGAACTTCAGC